>JAOZNY010000061.1 GCA_029933565.1 Bacteroidales bacterium | reverse complement strand
CTTTCAACTTTCAACTTTCAACTTTCAACTTTCAACTTTCAACTTTCAACTTTCACAACCTCCCCGTCCTCCACCCTCCTTAAATTGAGATTAAAATACTTGACCAACCGCTTTTAATTAATCCAGTAATAATTTCAATTTAAGATGATGAAAACAATAAACAAATTAACCATAATAATAGCAATAATTTCAATTTCTACTTTTACAAATGGGCAGTCTAATGGTATCGAATATGATGGAGAAATAATTCTGCCCAACCTTGCCGAAAGTGTTGGCATTGGCGCAAGTGCACCAAGGGACATTATCCACGCCAATCAAAAGATTTATATCTACACCTTTAAGCAAATAGTTGTTTATAACGAAACAATGACCACATGCCTGGGCAAAATCCCACTAGATGGCTGTCAATTTGGCCATTTTGCACCACAATTCCACAACCCTCATTATTACGCCCCCGATATAAAACTGATGACTCATGATTACACCCATAACAAACTTTACTTTGTTTCACCCAACTTAAGGGTACAAAGTGTAAATACTGGAGGCACTGTATTGGACACAACTGCTGAAACAGAAATACAGCCTCATCCATTGGTTTATTACAAAAGTTTGCATGGCAGTACAAAACTGGAGTACGACAACACACACCATAGGCTATACTGGCATTATAGGTCGAAAGACCAATACCTGCATTCATGGGATTCTTTCCTCGGGGTTTACAGCATGGGGTCAAATGGCTGGGAAACCATATTCAGTGAATTCCTGTATGGTACCGATGGTGAAGGACATGGCGGAGATTACTACAACCTTATAAGCACTTTTACATTCAACCCTGCTCTTAACAACCACGACTTTTACATCAGCCGAAAACATAAAATAGAGGTGCGCAGGATAAATGGCAATACTGCCGATTCCATCACTACCCACCCAACAACACAAGAGAGGAATGGCAAACTACTTGTTGTAAACAGCAAAGATGCACTTTTTGTTTTTCCATACAGGGTTGGTTACGATGTATTCCAGGAGCACAAAATATACCAAATAAACACGCAAAATGTAACTGTATGCGACTCCGTACTTGCCCCAAGCAAATCAATAATGGGTGCTCTTTTCCTTAGCAACCAAAATGAACTGCTTGTGTGCTACCCAGACGATGTAAACAGGCAAGTTGACACAACTATTTGCCATGACATGGCGCATCTGTCATTTGTAAATGGGCAGTTACAATTTCCACAGACTTTCTGCACCCAGAGCGAAGATGAAATTGACACAAACGAAGTGCTCAACCTTAACCGACCCTTCAAACTACTTGAAAAAAACAACGGAACTGTACTAGTGAACAAGAAAAATGAAATAGTTGAATTACAACCATCCAACAACTATTTAAATAGTCCTTTGTATTATTCGCGCGACAATTTCTTCGGAAAAGGCCTAGAGGTTGGTAACCGTACGTTTGTGATAAACTCAATGTTTGGTATCAACTTTTTCGTTTCAGGAATGCCAACAGGAGCCAAACGCACAACCTACCCCGCTTTTAACACCGAATACAACCCCATTGGGAGAAAGATGTACCTCTTCAACAGGCTCACCACCGATAATACAGGCTTTTATGTTTACGACCTTAATGCAGATAGTATTGAAGCCTTTGTACATATAACAAAACCAATTGGCGACCTAAAGTACAATGCAGCACAAAACCATATACTTGTTTCGCAGTTTTGCGATGGTACTGCAAAAGTGAGGGTTTTTGATGCCACTACCCTTATTGAACAAGATTCCATAGAATTTTTTGACAAGGACTATCCGGGCAGGATGTTCATTGCGCCCAATGGCACCATTTGTTTCAGTCTCAATATGAAATCGGACCAAAACAGCCCGGGGATAAAAATGCTAAAAGCAGACAACTACTCAATAAGTTTGGGAGGTTTTATCAATACGCAACTAGTGGATACCAATACCTATATTTACACTTTCCAGTCGCATTATTGCTACAACCCCAACAACAACCTTATATATGCCACCTTTGGCCCTTATCAAAGCAAAAGCCCACCTTACCAATCTTCATACAACTCCTCATATTACGCATTGGATGACCCAACAGATTTTTCTTTTGAGGAAAACAAATATCCAATGGGTAAATTCCTAAGCACTGACAAGAACGGAAATGCTGACTTTATTGCTGACATTGAACTGCCTAGCGAAATTTTGTGTATTGATGGTGGGCTTAATAATAACGACAAGGATTATTTGGGCAGCGTGGTTATAAGCCATCAATCATCAAGCAATGGAATAAATTTGTATTTCTACGACTGCAAAACAGGTGACTCATTACTTAAACAGTTATCAAAACAAATATTTGATTTAGAGTACTGCCCCACCACCAACTGCTTGTATGCCTACGAACATGAGCGTATTGGCCATGATAGTGATGTTGCAAGCGATGAGAACATTATCCATATCCACAAAATACACGAAGATGGAACTCACACGGAAATTTGGTCAGAACATGGATTTGCATCAAGTATTTCGTACAATAAATATGACGACCAATTGTATCTGTACTACCGTAGCGATGAGAAATTACTGGGACAGCAACAGGCCAAGTTAATCACCCTTGACCCCCATGCCGATGCAAATGCAGAGACCCAATCAATATTATTACCTTTCAAAAACCTCTTTAACGAAGTTGTACCACAGGCAAACCACCCCCATTTCGATCCCTACAACAATAAGGCTTATTTCCCAAATGGGGTACACTCAAGTGTGAGTGTTGTTGGTTTTGAGGCTAAAGAAGTACTGGCTTTGAGCAAAGATACTGACTGGCTCTCAATACCACGCCTACCATCAAACGCAACAGATGACTGGGACGAAAAAGATTCTACCTTAATTGTTTGGGACAGGAACAACTTTGAAACACCATATACAGAAATCCAAAAACTTTACCACTGGCATACTGAAGCTAGTACAGAAGGGCCTTTGAACGTTTCTTGGAATTTAAATACATGGACATATGTTCCTGATGTGGACAGCAATAAATTTACATGGAGCGTAAAAGGCTACCAATTGGATGTTTTGCCCGATAGCGACAACTATATTTATATGACAGGAAATATTAAAGACCCTGCCACATCGTTTCCGCTGTACAATGGCAAAAAAAACTGGGTGGGCTATTTCCTTCCCGGCGAACAGGATATTTTTGATGCCCTGGGGGCCTCTACACTTGAAAACCTGAGCAATTTTAAGCACCGTGATTATTACTGCTATAGGGGACCTGCCATCGAAGGCCCTACGGGGGGCATTGTTAATGGCTACCCATGGAGATGCGACCAACAGCAGACCAATATTGCATACGGCGATATGGTACAGCTAAAGGTAACTGGCAATATTGCCGATTTCGACATGATATGGCAAAACCCGGGCTCAACACCTAGGGACAAAATAAGGCCTGAGCCAAGCCATTTTGAATTTGCCGAGACCGGGACTTACACCCCAATACTAATTGAACTGGACTATACAAACAACCCCTTGGAAATAGGTGCCTTTGTTGACGACAGCTGTATGGGTGCCGAGAGCGTAATGGAAAGCGATACGGTGATAATATTGCGCGCCTACCTCAATGGCAGCAACCTTGATTCAGTTGTCTTTCAGGACTGGGACGGCACAAAATCAGCAGGAAGAATTATTAAAAACTATACTGTGTACAACCCCAATACTGGGATTTACGAAAACAGGGCACTGATGAGCAATACAGACGAAGAAATGCCAAGGGTATCGTTTAGGAAAAAGAACAAAGAAAAGGAAAACGGCCTTGTTGACCACAAAATTGGGATTTGGCCAAACCCTACGGCCAATGTGCTAAATTATAGTTTTGCATGTGAAGATAAAACAGATGTAAAGGTAGCACTATTGGATGTGAGCGGGAGACAGCTTAAACTGTTGCTGAACCAAAGATTTACAAAAGGTTTTTACCAACGTACGGCTATACTCAGCAGAAGCATTGCAGGTCATTTGGCCCCTAGTGTTTATTTTGTGCGTTTTGATATAGGAGGTTATATTGAAACTAAAAAATTAGTGATAAATTAGAAGAAAAAAACAACCCCTGTCATTTCGATAACAAAGGAGGAGAAATCTCCCAGGAATCATACCAATCCTTGGAGATGTCTCCACTACGGTCGACATGACAAAGACTATTTTCGGGATGACAGGGGCTTGTTAAATTAAAAAGAAATGAACCTATTTATAGCAACCATAAAGCAGAAGTTGTCCGCCTCAGGCAGACAGAGGGCTTTTCTCCCCGCCTTAGGCGGAAGATGCCTGAAAGGCAGAGGGGTCTTCCTTATCCTCATACTCTTTACCACCCTTTCCCTGAGTTCCCAAACCATTGAGGTAAAGCAGGATGGCACCGGCGACTACACACAAATACAGGAAGCCATAGACCATGCATGGCCGGGCGATACAGTGATTGTGTGGCCGGGGACCTATTACGAGAACATAATAATAAACAGCAAAGGTATTGTACTGGGCAGCCTGATGATGACAACGGGAGATGAGGCTTATAAATACAATACCATTATTGATGGTGGGCAAAACGGG
This sequence comes from Bacteroidales bacterium, assembly GCA_029933565.1. Lineage (GTDB taxonomy): Bacteria > Bacteroidota > Bacteroidia > Bacteroidales > F082 > BM524. Next base: position 9,231 of record JAOZNY010000061.1, on the reverse strand, counting down.
AGCTGCATAACAATTAAGAATATTGATGAAGAAGCAATAATAAATGGTTTCTCAATACAAAATGGAAAAGCTGAAGATGGTGGTGGGATTAATATATATCAATCAAATGTTCAATGCCATAATAATGTTATTTCTGACAATTATGCAACAGAATGGGCTGCAGGTATTCTTTGTGCCTTTGACTGTGAGTTGTATTTAACAGGAAATTCAATCCATAATAATCATGCATATATGACTGGTGGTGGTATTGTTGTAGCAGTTGATAGTTATTGTACTTTCGATAGTATAAATAGAAATAGCATTTATTTAAACTTTGCAGAAAGGGGATGTGATTTTATAAATGCAACAGATTCTGAGGTATCAACTATTTATCTTGATACTTGTACGGTTCTCAATCCTGACACTTATTTTGTAATATCATTGAATAATGAGGGATACCCATTAAATAATTTAACTGTTGATGTTCAAAACGGGATTTTACAGCCATACGATGGCGATATTTATGTAAACCCGGAAACGGGCAGTAATGATAACAGTGGCTCTTCGTGGGAAGAACCCTTGAAGTCGATTGCCTGGGCATATTCAAAAATACATGTTGATAGTGCCAACAATAACACAATTTTCCTTGCCGATGGGATTTATTCTGATAGTACAAACAATGAAAAGTTTCCCTTGAACATCAGGCCTTTTATCAATCTTGCCGGGAGCAGCCGCGAGGGGACAATACTTGATGGCAATGAAAAAGTAAAGTTACTTAAAGGCAATAATTGTGTTACGGATTTTGGAATAGAAAAGATGACCCTGAGGGGTGGGCCAGTTATTGATTACAATAATTATAGTAGTTCGAGAGCCTTGCTAGCAAATCTTTATACCGGATGTAACAGGTTTGTACTTGACAGCATTGTATTCAGGGACAGTTACGCTGAATCGGCGCATGGTATCTTGTCTTATTATCAGGCAGACTCTTCATTGGTAAAAAACTGTTTGTTAAAAGATAATGTTGGTGGTCATGCCATAAGGACTGGTTCAGATGGCAACAAAACCCATTTTATAAACAACTGCATAATAACCAACCAGCAGCCCGATGAAAACACGGTACCAGCCTATTTAAAAATGGGCAAGGCAATTGATGATGGTGGGACAGGAAAGACAATTATACAAAACAGCCTTTTTTACAACAACCCTCGAATGGGGGTGTCGCGCACATTCTTTGGCATTTCATATCTCGTAAACTGCACTTTTGCCAATAACTCATGGTACGATAACTTGGCATTTATATCTGTTGTCGAAGCTTCTATGGATCTTTACAACTGCATAGCCTGGGATCTTGGCCCTGTTCCCATTGCAATTTCTATTGGTGATTGGTGGAGGTTTTACCACTCTTACCTTAATATCTACAACTCCCTTATTGAGGGTGGTGAGCAAAGCATCACCGTTGCAGATGAATGCTGGCACAGCGATAGCCTTTGGTGTCACGTTCATTACGACAACACCAACATCGATGCCAACCCTAACTTCCTCGGCATGTGGGGAGATCCATATATGATTGCAGACGGCTCGCCATGCATTGATGCAGGCACCCTCGCAAAACTGCCCGATTTCATAGAACTACCTGAGTTTGACCTTGCCGGAAACCCCCGCATAGTTGGTGATAGTATTGACATGGGTGCTTACGAATGGAATTCTACAATTGTGGGCTTTAATGAAATTGGACCGGGCAGCAGAAATGAAAAACCAAAACTGCTCAAGGCTTCGCCTAATCCGTTTGATTGGGGGACATATATTGAGGTTGAGGCTGAGGTTAAGGTTGAGGTTGAGGTTTATGATAATTATGGAAGGCTTGTGCGAAGTATTTTATCAACTACCATTCCCGGAAAACAGGAAATACTCTGGTATGGCGATGACAATAATGGAAACCCGTTGCCTGCCGGGGTTTACCATGTAGTTATGTTTTCTGGTGAGAGGGAAGTTGAGAGCATGCAGGTGGTTAAAAAGTAAATTATTATTAGATGATTTCTCATTCCTGACTCTTGGTTCCTGACTCTTGATTCCTATCTCCTAACTCAAAACCAACTCAACAGCCGGATCCCAGAAAACTTTCTGAAAGTCAATAATCTGATCACCTTCAATTTTTATTCCTTCCGATTCAAGGAGTTGAGCCATGGTGTTGCTACATCCAAAATGATGTTTTCCTGTAAGTAGGCCACTAGAGTTTACTACCCTGTGAGCAGGAAGATTTTGGGGTAGGTTTTTACTGCCGTTCATTGCCCAGCCTACCATGCGAGCCGAGCCCTTGCTTCCCAAATAGTTGGCAATGGCTCCGTAAGAAGTTACCCTGCCATGAGGAATTTGCATTGCAACTTCATAAACTTTTTGAAAGAATCCTTTTTCCATATTATGATTTCACGCAAAGGCGCAATCCCGATAGTTATCGGGACGCAACGTTTTTTTTAATCCTCAAAAATATCGGGGTTCAAACTAAACTTCAAGTATTTTATTTTAGTACCATACTCAATCCATTTCTTTTCGTAATAAGTCTGTATTTGAGTTAACTCATTATCCAAACCCTGATTATAAATATCATTGGTTTGGTACAAAAGTTTGTGTTTGTATTCTTGAATTGTATCGAGGGTAGACTCGAAAACAATGTAGTTGTCAGTTTTTAAGTTTATGATTGCATCTTTTCGCAGAAAACTAGTGTAACGCTTAATGAATTCTGGTGAAGTCAATCGTTTTCTGGCTTTGGGATCTCGGGCATGGGGATCGGGAAATGTAATCCAGATCTCTGATATTTCATCTTTTCCAAAATAGTGGTCCACCAAATTAATACGTTCCCTTATAAAAGCAACATTGTTCAGTTTTTTTTCTTCTGCAGTCTTTAATCCTCTCCAAATTCTGGCTCCTTTAATGTCTATTCCAATGAAATTCTTTTCGGGATAACGCTGAGCAAGTCCTGTAGTATACTCACCTTTTCCACATCCAAGTTCCAAAACAATTGGATTATTGTTCTTAAAAAACTTTTCTGCCCATTTTCCTTTGAGGTGAAATCCTTTTAAAACTTCTTGGTAGGAATATTCAAAAAAGTTGTCGAAAGTTTTAATTTCGGCAAACTTTTGTAGTTTGTTCTTCTGACTCACTTTAAAAATTAATCTTATTTCTTAAGAATCCACGCATTAGGGTTAGATTCCCTCCTAACAGCAACTAAACTACTCTTGGCTTCATTCATAGTGCCAAAACTGCTATAAGCAACTCTAAACATTCCGCTAGAATTTGTGTCAGCAACGGCTGCATCGTAACCGTCATTTTTAAGACTGGCAACAAGTTTCTCGGCATTAACTTTGCTTTTGAAGGAGCCTGCAATAATAAATATCCTATTTTGCTTAACTATACTTACTTTAGAAACTGTCTCTTTTACTGTAACACTTTCTATTTCCGGTTCTGTTACTACATTTTGAGAGGGTTCTTTATTTACAGTTTCAACAACTACAACTTCATTAACCACTGTTTCCTCCACTGTTTCAATATTTTTATTCTCCACAGGGAGGTCCTCAAGTATTGAATTGTCAGAAGGCTTATAAGTTGCCATTTTATAAACTGCATCTTTTTTGTTAAAATCGAACAAACTTGATACCCAACTTGCCTGATTTACATCTACCTTTTCCAGTGGCAGGTTTCCTTCATTTGCTTCTAAATAATCGTTGGGGTTATTGTATAACAATGGTATTTTTGCTTTGTTATTATCCCAGTAATTAAACATTTCATGTCTGTTACTTATTCCATAATAGGCACTAAACGCAAATAAAATAAGGAGAACAAAAACTAGTGACCGCTTAACAATCAATTTTCCAGATCTAGGAGTTCTTTCAATTATTCCTGCCTCCGAAGGTACCCTCCTATCTTTTCTCTTACCTGAAATATTTCTTGAATTTTTTTTGTCGTCCGTTTTAACTTTCTTTGAAAAGACTTCTTTTATTTTTTCTTCGCTATTTGTTCGTTTTATTGCCGGCGAAACAAAACTACTCAAACCAAAAGCATCAGCATTAAAGTTAACAGTCTTGTCTTGAATAAAAACAATATTTTCCTGCTCATCGCGAAAAATATAGCCAATATTGTTAAACTTAATTCTTTCACCATCATCCACTGCCTTACGACATAAAAGTGAAAATCTATCAACTTTTATTTTCGCTTTCTCAAATGAAATACCCTCGTGCTGAGCCACATAATTTACAAGTAAGCCATCGTTTGCTTTAAGGTGAACATTAAAAATAATATCCTTTGAAGGGGGAATAAACTGGTTAGTAACCTTATTAATAACGGCACTTTTCTCGGTTGAGATAAACCCACCAAACTCAGGAATTACAACACATTCGTAATCAAAAATTAAATCGCCTATATATTTTGCTATCTTCATCAGTAATGGTACAATTGAACTTGCTAAAGTAGGAATATGCCTCCCTTTTTTCAAATTTTGTTAATAAGTTTCTGGAGATCTTCAGGGCTATCGATGCCAACACTCTCAAATTCAGTAATGTCAACAGTTATATCAATACCATTCTCAAGCCAACGCAATTGTTCAAGACTTTCCAAATGCTCATATTTACCTACTTTCAACATTACAATTTTCTTCAAAATATCTGTTGAAAAACCATAAATACCAATATGCTTATAAAATGTTGCATGTTTTAACCAATCTTCTTTTGGTTGAGATTGAACAAAAGGTATTGGGCTACGGCTAAAATAAAGTGCCTTTTGCATTTTATCAAAAACAACTTTAACAATATTCGGGTTAAACAAATCTTCTGTTTCTTCAATTTTTTTAGCAAGCGTAGCAATGGCTGCTTTACGGTTAATAAGAATATTACAAACCTGATCAATTTGACCGGGATCGATAAAAGGCTCATCGCCCTGAATATTAATTACCGCATCGTAAAAACCCGGCCTTTGTGAATTTTTTATCTCCAATACTTCATGGCAACGGGAAGTACCATTTAAATGTGATTCGGAAGTAAGCACAACTTCGCCACCAAAACCTATTGCATTATCAACTATCCTTTGGTCGTCGGTGGCGATTATTACATTTGTGATTTTTGATGATTTTTTTGCCTGTTCGTAAACCCGCTGAATCATAGTTTTGCCTTTGATCTCAGCCAGTGGTTTTCCAGGAAAACGGCTCGAGGCATAACGTGCAGGTATTACTCCAAGTATATTCATTTTTTAAAACAATCCGTGGAGTTCACCATTCACTTTGTCAATTACAATACTTAAGTCTTCAGGTTTCGTAAAGTCCATATTGTCAACATCAATTATCAGGAGTTTACCTAATTTATAACCGTTAATCCAGTTCTCATACCTTTCGTTGAGCAATTTTAAATAATCAAGGCGAATTGACTCCTCATAATCACGTCCTCTGTTCTGAATTTGATCAACTAATGTTGGAACAGTGGCGCGCAAATATATTAGCAGATCAGGTGCCTGAATAAATGAACTCATCAACTCGAAAAGCGAAATATAGTTTTGAAAATCACGCGTTGACATCAGGTTCATGGCATGAAGATTAGGAGCGAAAATATAAGCATCCTCATAAATCGTTCGGTCTTGAACTACATTTTTGCCACTTTTTCGGATTTCAACAACCTGACGAAATCTGGAGTTAAGAAAATACACCTGTAGATTGAACGACCATCTCTGCATATCTTCGTAAAAACTGTGCAAATACGGATTATTCTCCACATCTTCATAATTTGGTTTCCAGTTAAAATGCTTCGAAAGAAGCCTTGTAAGGGTTGTTTTTCCCGATCCTATATTTCCCGCTATCGCAATATGCATAAGGTTGTTTTTTTTTACGAATTTAATATTTTTTAATTTAACTCCAAATTTGAAGTTTATAGCATTTTAAGTAAATCATCTACATACTCCCGGTTATTTGACAGTCGGGGTACTTTATTCTGACCACCAAGTTTTTCCCTGTTCTTCATCCAGTTGTAAAATGTTTTCTCCGGCATTACCTGCACCAAAGGCTCCTTCAATACTAAGTTATGATACCTTTTGGCTTCATAATCTGAATTTAAAGATTTGAGCGCATTATCAAAAGTTTCAGTAAAATACTCAATATTCTCAGGCTGTTTAACAAATTCAATTAACCATTGATGAGTTATTTCGTCTCCTTTAAAATATGGTGCTGCTGTGTATTCAACTATTTGTGAAGATGTTTTCTGACAAGCAATATGAAGTGCCCTTTCGGCATTATCAATTATAAGTTCCTCTCCAACTGCATTAATAAAATTCTTCGTCCTTCCTGTTATTCTTATCCTATAGGGGTTTAGCGAAGTAAAACTGACCGTATCGCCAATTTTATAACGCCACAAGCCGGCATTGGTAGAAATAATAATTGCATAGTTTACACCTATCTCAACTTCTGATAATGAAAGTGATTTTGGGTTTTTGCCAAGTTGTTCTGATACAGGAACAAACTCATAATAAATCCCGTAATCCAACATTAAAAGCATATCATCGCTATGCAGTTGATCTTGAATTGCAAAAAAGCCTTCCGATGCATTATAAGTATTAAAATATTGCATCTTATCAGATTGAATAAGATCCTGATACTGTTGTTTATAAGGGTCGAAGTTTACTCCGCCATGAAAAAATACTTCCAAGTTTGGCCACAGTTCATTAAGAGTATTCATACCTGATTTTTCCAATACCTTCCTTATAAGAACAAGCATCCACGACGGCACACCAGACAAACCAGTAACATCGTGGTCAAGTGTTGATTCCATTATTAATTCAAGTTTGCTTTCCCATTCGTCCATAAGAGCGATGGTAGTTGAAGGCGTACGTACAAACTGAGCCCAAAATGGTAAATTATTTATTAAAATAGCTGAAAGGTCGCCTTCATAAAAAGTAGTATTGCTTACTTCCTGAATATTGCCACTGCCTCCCATAACAAGGCTTTTTCCCTCAAACAATTTAGAGTCAGGTACAAGATTAAAATAAACCGATAGCATATCTTTGCCTCCTTTATAATGGCAGTCTTCAAGAGAATCGATGCTTACAGGAATAAATTTACTCTTTCCGGCCGTCGTTCCTGAGGACTTTGCAAAACCCACAATTTCACCTGGCCATAATATATTTGCTTCCCCTTTTCTTAATCTGTCGATATAAGGGAAAATATCTTCATAAGTACTAATTGGTACTCTTTGCTTGAAATCATTAATTGTCTTTATGCTTTTATAGTCGTATTGCTGACCCCAGACAGTACTTTTTGAAGTAGTGATTAGTTTCTTCAGCAATTCTTCCTGTACCTCATTTGGATACTTTTTAAACAACTCAATCTGATGAATGCGCTTCTTCATCAGCCAGTTAAGCACAGAACTAATTAAGGTCATGAAATTTCGTTAGTTTGGTCACCAAAAATATAAGAAAAAGCGATTATTGCTACCTTTGTTGATAATTAAATGTATTGAAGTTAAAGGCAGCAATCCGCCTACCGCATGCACTAAGTAGCAGCGAAGTAAGGCGGACAAGCAGCAACAATAGTAAAATATGATTTGTTTTCCAAATGCTAAAATAAACCTGGGTCTCAATATTATTGAGAAACGAAATGATGGTTTTCATAATATTGAAACTGTTATTTTGCCTATTCCTCTTTTTGATGTTTTAGAATTTCAGGAAGCAAAGAAATTTACAATTGAAATTTTTAACACTACCTCATTAACTATTACTGAGGAGAATACAATTTTCAAAACGTGGGTAAAACTAAAAGAGAAATTCAATATTCCTGCTTTTAAAATAAAGCTCCTAAAAAATATTCCTATTGCTTCAGGACTTGGTGGTGGCTCTTCTAATGCCGCTTTTTTCTTAAAAGAAATAAATTACAATTACAATTTAGGCTTGTCGGAAAATGAAATGGAAAACTTTATTACTGATGTAGGTAGCGACTGTCCGTTTTTTATAAAAAACAAAACGGCTCTTGCTGAAAAAAAAGGTGAAAGTTTAAGTGGAATTAAATTGAATTTAAAAGGCAAGCATTTGAGTTTAATAAAACCAAATATCAGTATCTCAACAAAAGAGGCCTACAATCTTTCAAGAGTAAAAACACCTGAGTTAAACATTACAGAAGTAATTCAAGGCGAAATTTCAAGTTGGGAACACCTACTAAATAATGATTTTGAAAATGTAGTTAAACCCATCTTCCCTAACTTAAATATTATTAAAAATTCACTTTATAATTTAGGGGCGGATTATGTTTCGCTAAGTGGATCGGGGCCAACTATTTTTGCAATATCAAAAATAAAACTTAAGCTTTCAAATAATGATAAAGCAGAGTTTGTTTGGCAGGGCACTTTGTAAGTAGCCTTATTCAACTTCTAATACAGTCTCCTCATTTTCTTTGGGTGGATTGCCCCTTAAGTCAACTGCATGGTACATTGCTGCAAAGGCAGCCGTAATCCAAATAATTGCAGGAAATATTCCAACAATCAATAAAATCAGACCCAAAAGGAAAATAGGGATTGCTAACAAAAACATTAAAAATAATGTACCGGAGTGACCGGTGGTCATATCCCAACTGGTTTTAACTGCCTCAACAGCATCAAGTTTTTTATCAATTACCAGGTAAGGAACAAAGGAAAGTTTTATTGCAAAAATAATTCCGGGAATAATAAGCAGGATAAAACCTGCTATTACAATTGCGCCAACTAAAATTCCTGAGAGAACAACATTTAAATAGTTTTCTCTAAATCCAATAAATAAATCGCCAACATCAAATTTCTCGCCTCTAACAAGTTTAAGGTTAACAAAATCAATGCCGTAGGAGATTGGTATTCCCGCTAAAATTGATAACGCAAGACCTAAGATACCCAGAAAGATAGTCCCTGCCGATACATCAATTTCAAAACTCTTCATCATAATTTGAATAGGCATCTGGATTGCCATTGAAATGACTAATAAGAGTAAAAGTTCCAAAAAGAATTTTTTCATCAGTTCCCAACCAATGCTGTAACTTGAGCCAACATCAGGAATAAAAGGCTCGGGGGAGGAAAAAGCATCTGTTTTCATTTTTTAAAAAAAATCTAGATGTCATACAGAAATAGTTTAAGTTTTGTTAACAAGCAACTTATCTCTTATTTAAAATTATTCTTAATTTTGCAAACTAAAATTTTTAAAACTTAAAACATAAATAATTATGGGAGTATTAGTAGGGAAAAAAGCCCCTTTATTTGAAGCCAA
>JAOZNY010000060.1:10054-13834 GCA_029933565.1 Bacteroidales bacterium | reverse complement strand
TCAGCGAACCTCTGCGTAAATAAACACTGCTGTTACCTTTACATAGTTTGCTAATCCAAAAAAAACCTTATGTGACAGAATCGCTATGAGACCAAAAAAAGCTATTTTTGCACACTCGAAAAAATAGTGTAATAGCAGATGGCATCATTGTATTTTAAAGAGTTAAGGAGTTTTTTGAGTTCGTTGATCGGTTACATCGTAATAGGTGTATTTCTGATTATAAACGGGCTTTTCCTATGGGTACTCCCCAACGACTTTAATGTCCTCGACTATGGCTATGCCAATTTGGACGGCCTTTTTATCCTGGCACCATTTGTATTCCTTTTCCTTATACCAGCTATTTCAATGCGTAGTTTTGCCGATGAGAAAAAAAGCGGTACCGATGAGTTGCTTTTTACAAGGCCACTTTCTGAAACCCAGATAATTTTAGCTAAATATCTGGCTTCCGTTAGTCTGGTCTTTTTGGCGTTGGCTCCTACTTTGATTTATTATTTTTCAGTTTTTCAATTGGGGCTTCCAACGGGGAATATCGATAGTGGTAGTTTCTGGGGTTCCTTTATCGGGTTATTATTTTTAGCAGCAACATTTACATCCATTGGGGTTTTTGCCTCTTCACTTACATCAAATCAGGTGGTTTCGTTTGTAATAGCAATTGTGTTAAGTGCATTTGTTTATATGGGCTTTGAGCTTATTTATTCTCTTGAGATGTTTGGTTCCATTGATTTATTCATAAAGTCGCTGGGAATAAGTGACCACTACGGATCAATTAGTCGTGGTGTTATCGACACACGCGATCTTGTTTATTTTCTAAGTACAATCTTTCTTTTTCTTTTTCTTACAAAATTTTCACTTTCAAGAATGAAATGGTAAACCAAGATAAAAGATGAGCAAGAAATCGAAAAATATTAAGTCACGTTTACTATTGCAATTGGTTTTTGTAATTGTAATAATTATAAGTGTAAACTTCATAAGTAGTATTATTTACACACGTTTCGATCTTACTTCCGAAAAAAGGTATACTCTTAGCAATGAGACCATGGAAACGATTAAAAATCTCGACGACATTGTTTATTTCAAAGTTTACCTTGAAGGTGAATTTCCGGCAGGTTTTAAGCGTTTAAGGAGAGAAACAATGGAAATTCTTGATGAGTTTAGAGCCTACAACAAAAATATCCAATACGAATTTATCAACCCTTCGGCAAGCACAAATAATAAAGAAAGGAATAATACCTATCAGATTTTAATGCAGCAAGGTCTGAAGCCTACTAACCTACAGGTAAAGACAAATTCAGGAATGGATCAGCAGGTAATTTTCCCTGGTGCACTTATTAGTTATCGCGACAAGCAAGTGCCTGTTGAACTTCTGGATGCACAAATTAACACTCCACCCGAAGCAGTTCTAAACAACTCCATTCAGGCTTTGGAATTTAAGTTTGCAAACGCCATTTATCAACTGACGCTGCGAAATAAACACGAAATAGTTTTTATTGAAGGGCATGGCGAACTGGGTGAAAAGGAAACTTTTGACATTGCGCAAACATTTACTCAGAATTATGCTGTTGGCAGGCTTAGAATTGAAGGGCAAATTGATGCTTTGGTAGAAAGACGTTTGGTAGATGCTCTTGAGCAGAGATATGAAATCAGTCCTAAGTATTCAGCAATAATTATTGCAGGGCCAGATAGTACTTTTAGTGGCAAAGACAGGTTTATCATCGACCAATACATAATGTACGGTGGTAAAGTTTTGTGGCTTATTGATCCCTTGTTTGCAAGCATGGATAGTATTAAAAATACTGAATTTACCGTTGCGGTTGAAAAACCCCTCGACCTCCAGGGACAATTATTCACCTATGGCGTAAAATTAAACAATGATTTGATTACCGATCTTATTTCGGTTTCAATTCCGTTGCGTACGGGGCAGGTAGGCAACAAACCCCGCATCGATTTCTTTCCATGGTATTATTTTCCCTTGGTAACACCCATTTCGCAACATCCAATTGTAAGAAATTTAAATGCCATAAAAACGCAGTTTGTAAGTAGCATTGACACAACAATAGGAGGAGTAAAAAAAACAGTTTTATTACAGACATCGCCATATTCACGGACATTAAATGCCCCGGCAATGATTAATATGGGAATTATTCGTCAGGAGCCTGATGAAAGGATTTATTCAGGCCCGCAAAAAAACATTGCTGTTTTGCTTGAAGGTGAGTTTTTATCGGATTTTAGAAATCGCATACCGCCTGAAATTGCAAATAGTAAGGAAATTGGTTTTAGGGCCAAGAGCAAGGAAACTCGTATGATTGTTGTTTCCGATGCCGACATTATCCGTAATCAGTTTCATATTCCTGAGGGTTATCCTCTGCCACTTGGTTACGACCAGTTTACGAGAGAGACATACGGGAATAAGGAATTCATCCTCAATGCGATGAGTTATTTGGTAGATGGTTCCGGACTAATTTCATCGAGATCGAAAAAAATGAAGTTGAGGTTGCTTGACAAAACAAAAGTCAACAATAATAAATTGTTTTGGCAAATGATAAATTTAATTTTGCCATTACTGCTCATTTTGGTTTTGGCTGTATTGATGATCTGGACAAGAAAACGCAAATATTCCCGTTAAGAAATAATTGAAAAAGAAATGAAAGAATCAGCACCTATATGTCTTAGGATTATTTTTTATCCTGGCTCTTGATTCTTGTATCTTGACTCTAATTTTAAAAAATGAAAAAGAATAAATTAATAGTTGTAATTACAGTTTTTTTGGCTGCTATAGCAATATTCTTGCTAGCGCAAAATCATTACAGTACCCTAAAAGAAAACGAAACAAATTTTTCTGTAAGTGATACTGCCTCTGTTACTAAGATTTTTATAGCCGATAAAAATGTAAATTCAGTTATTATTGAAAGAACGCCGAAAGGCTGGGTACTTAATGGGAAAGTAAATGCTAACGATAAACTTGTAAATACTTTGCTTGCTACCCTTAAAAGAATGAAAGTTAAGTCGCCAGTTTCGCTTGCCAGCCACGATAATGTGGTTAAAAGGCTTTCGAGTATTGGTAAAAAAGTAGAAATTTATCAAGAAGTTTATAGGATAGATTTGTTTGGAATGCAACTGTTCAAGCACGAAAAACTAACAAAAGTATTTTATGTAGGCGATGTTACAAGAGACAATCTTGGTACTTATATGTTGATTGAAGGAGCAGAGCGTCCTTATATTATTTACTTACCTGGTTTTAGAGGTTTTGTAAGTAGTAGGTTTTCGCCATTAATTGATGACTGGCGTAGCCATGTGGTGTTTAGCAAAACACTAAATAATATTAAAAACCTTAAAGTATATTTTGGCGAAAATGATTCTTCAGGTTTTAATATTGAAGTAATTGATGCCATGGGCAATTATAAAATAACCAGGCTGCTGAATGGTGAAATGCTTAAATCATTTGATACTTTAAAAGTTTTAAACCTAATGACTTCGTTTGCTGATTTGCGCTATGAAAGCAGGCTGAACAATATTTTACCACCTCAAAAAATAGACTCTATTATTAATTCGCCAAGTAAATATGAAATTACGCTACTTGATAATTTTGGGGAAACCACTTATGTAAAGATATTTGAAAGACACCGTTTGCCCGAATCGGTTACAAAAGTCTACGATAAACTAACACCTGTTGACCACGATCGAATGTACGGACTGATTAATGAAGGCGATGACTTTGTACTGATGCAGTACTATGTTTTTGATAAGGTTTTATACCCGATTGGGTACTACGAATAAGGAATT
>JAOZNY010000060.1:0-9954 GCA_029933565.1 Bacteroidales bacterium | reverse complement strand
GTACTATGTTTTTGATAAGGTTTTATACCCGATTGGGTACTACGAATAAGGAATTATTTTTGGTTATTGGTTTCTTTTTCTTCACGCAAAGCCCGCTAAGAGCCGCTAAGGTTCGCTAAGGTTTTTTTGAGACATTTCTTTGCGAACCTTTGCGTAAAAACTTCGCGCCCTTTGCGTGACACTCTTCCAACTTCTGTCTTCTAACTCCAACCTTCCTACTCCAACAAAGCATCTACGTCAATTTGAATAGGCATATCCCTTTCAAAATCATAAAGGGTTAGTTTACGGATTTGGTAATAACTTTTCCAATAGGTTCTAAGTGCACGGTAGTAACCCATTTTCGCATTGTCATTATCAATTTGGGCATTTTTTAATTCAAGAACATCGTTTACTTTACCAATCATATAACGTTTTTGAGTAACATTAAAACGTCTTTGCGCAACCGTATCAGATTTTGCTGCAATCAGTAGTTGTTTCTCTTGCATATTAAAATTCATGGTCTCAATAAAAATATTCTGTTCAAAGTCAATTTTATCCTGATCAACAGCCGTTTGCACCAAGTCCATATTTGATTCGGCCAATTTAATTTTGCCACGCGCTTTCCCCCAATCCAATATTGGAACAGACATGCCTAATGTAACTATTTCCTGGTCAAGAGGGTTTTTATATGAATCGGGAACATTGTTAGATGTTTGTGTAAGTCCAAACATTGCAAAAATATCAGCATCGAAACGACCATCCATTTTTGCTTGATTTATTTTGCTTTCTGCCTCAAGTATTCGTCTTTGAAATTCAAGTCCTGTGGAAGTGTTTTCTTTTGCTTGTTCAATGGCAGTTTGAGCCGGTACATAAAAGTGATCTGTCTCCGAAGGTGGAATCAATACTATTTGATTATTGTCTTTTATACGAAGATAGGATTTGAAAACAAAAAGTGCATTTTCGTAATCCAATTGAGTTTTTTCGACAGATGATTGTGCCTTCAGCAAGTTTAACTCTAGTTGTAATAAATCATTCTCAGCAATCTTACCTAAAGTGTAACGTCCTTGTGCAATACGATAAAGAGTGTCGTAATTCGATTCGTTCTTGCGTGAAATACCCAAGTCGATTTGTGCCAGCAATAAGTTAAAAAAGTAATTAATTGCCGTTGATGCTACTTCTTCGTTAGTTTCTACATAGGTTCTTCGGGATTCCTCGTATTTCATTGGTTCAATTTGCTTTAGCCATTTGTAAGGGTTGTAAGCAAACAAAGGTTGTCTAATCCCAATACTAACCATATTTGTAAGGTAACTGGTAGTAGAAGTGTCAGTAAGAAAGTTGTCCATTCGCCTTAAACCGCTACTCAAGAAAATATCTCCTCCGGTAAATCCAATTTTTTGTGATAGAGATAAATCTAATTGATAATTAGTTACACTCTCAGGTGTGTAAGTTGAGGTACCATCCTGACCTTTAACAGTATTAATGGTTCGGTTTATATCGGGTATGGTTGCACTAAAATCTAAATTAGGAAGGTAGTCAGCTTTAAATATTTTAAAATTCCAATAACTAACTCTAAACCTATGTTTTGCTATTAGTGCGTCAGGCGATTGGTCCTGAGCAATTTTTACAACATCAGTTAGTGAATATTCTGTAGGCTGCTGGGCAGATAGATTAGTGCCAGATAAAACAATCAACAAGGCTATTGCAAATATTGTTTTTAAGGTAGTTTTATAATGCTTGAAAGTTTTGTGCATATTTTCAATCTTTACTTCAGTTTTTTTCTTGTCCAAGCAGGGTTGCTTCTTGTGTCAAGAATGGCATAAACATTTATAGTATTTTGTTCAATTAAATAATAAATAGCAAAAGGAAATCTCTTTGAAAGAAGTCGAAAATATTTGTTAAAATGTACGGAATGTATTCCTGCATATATTTTTAAAGAGTCAATATCAGAAAATAGGGAATCAATAAAATAGGCACCTAGCCCTTCCGACTGCTTCTCATAAAAGTGGAAGCCATCAACTAAATCTTGATTTGCTGAAGTCGAGATTTGTATTTTCATGATGTTTTATCTCGTATATCCTTTTTGGCTTTCCCCCAATCCGTAAACTTATCATCACCCTTTAAAATACTGTTTTCTCTTTCATGTAAAATATTTTCGTGCCAGGATGGTGATGCATAAGCATCTTCATTTTTGCACAAATCATCCCAAATTGCTTCCATTGTTTTAATCTTTTCTTCTATCGACATCTTGTTTAAAGGTAGTGTAACCAACATTTTGAACCTCCAGTTAATTAGTTTTGACTATTTGTATTTTCTTAATAAAGCAAATTTACCATTTTATTCCTAATCATGCCTCAAACTTTCCACAGGATCTTGTTCCGCCGCTTTTTGAGCAGGTAACCATCCAAAAATAATTCCAACCGAGGCAGCAACACCAAACGAGATGGCTATTGAAACAAACGAAACGATAGTTAGTATTCCCGTAGTAACCGTAATTAATTTTGCAATTATCACACCAAGTAATATTCCCAGTAGCCCACCGCTCACACTAATAAATGTTGCTTCGGCAAGAAACTGGAAGACAATATCTTTTTTGGTGGCACCTGTTGCTCTACGAACTCCAATTTCTCTAATTCGTTCCATCACCGATGCCAGCATTATATTCATAATTCCAATTCCCCCAACTATTAGTGAAATGCCTGCAATTGCTCCTAATACAATATTAAAAATGTCTTTTGTTTTTTGTTCTTGCTTGAGCAGAAGTTCGGGTATTTTAATCTCATAATCATCAACACCTTTGTGGCGGCGGTCAAGTATTTTTTTTATCACTTTGGAAGTAGACGATAGTTGATGCGTTTCTTTAACCTGTACAACAATTTTGTCTAATTGGTTTTCGCCACCACCACCTTCGGCATTATTCGTGTACATCATGCTGTTGCCCCTATAACTTACAGTTTTCCCACCAAAAGAAGCGGCATTAATAACCGAACGGTCCTTGTAGCGCAGTAGTAGTGTTTTTATTGGAGTAAATACATTTGTGCTGTAATTGCTAATACCCATTTCTTCTGCTTTCTCACTTACCCTAACACCTTCGAGTATGCCAATTACCTTTAGCCATACATTTCCGCTTTTTAGGTATTTACCAATTGGATCTTCTTTTGGAAATAGTTTTGCCACTACTTCAGGACCGATAATACAAACAGGATCGCCTCTTTCAACTTGCCATTTGTTGAAGAATTCTCCTTTTTTAAGATCCTGATTAAACATTTTAAAAAACTGGGGACTTACTCCTGTTAGTTTAATGCTTAGTTTTTTTCCATTCCTTATTCCAAGAGTTTTGTAAATAGCTTCGGAACTTATTTTATTGACTGTTGGAATTGATGTTTGGATGTTTTCTGCATCTTTTAATGTAAGGCCGGGTGAGTATTTCTTTTTTAGTGTTTTGCCTTCTTCTTCCTCAGTACCTTCATTGCTGTCATCGATTTTGGGAAGGATAACAATGTTGTTTACACCAACAAGTTTCATTTGGTCGAGGATTTCCTGCCTGGCACCGTTTCCAATTGCCATCATTGAAATAACAGCACCTACACCAAAAATAATACCCAATGCAGTAAGTACCGACCTCATTTTATTTATGAAGACCGCCTCAAGTGAAATACTTAGTATTTGAAAATATCTTTCCAAGATTATTTTTTAATGTTGTCTTAATTATCAAGTAATCATTGTTAGGCTTTACTCAATTTATTTAATAAGATTATTTTGATTCCTGATTCTTTTATCTTTTCCTCTTCCCCTTTTTTCTCTGTCCTGCTTCTTTATTCTTGGTTCTTGTTTCTTTCTCAACCTCAACCTCATCCTTATTTTCAACCTCAACCTCATCCTTCTCCCTATACTTCTCAACTATCTCCTCATTCAAAAACTCAAAATCCCACTCTTCAGCTTCTTTAGGAGCCACCAGATATATTTTATCACCTTTTTTAAGTCCTTCCTTAATAATTATTGATGATTCGTTGCTTTTTCCGGGGATTACCTGTTGCTTGATTCCGTTAAAATAAACGTATGAAACCGAGTCGTTTGACGAAACACATTCTATGGGCACAAAAAGTACCGAATCGATAATACTTGTAATTATGCGGTTCTTGGTTGTCATTGATGGGCGTAAAATAGAATCAAAACCATCGATGTGGATGATTACCTCAAAAACTTTAGCATTTGAATTACGCATTTGCTCACCCATGTTTGCAACCTCATCAATGAGGCCATTAAAAGTTTTTCCAGGAAAAGCGTCGATTTCAATTTCGGCATTCTGCCCTTCAGTTACCTTGCTAATGTCTATTTCGTTTACAAATGTTTTACTGTTCATGGCTGAGAGGTCGGGTAGCGTTGCTACAACATTATCCCAGGCACTTATTTGCGAACCTATTCCAACTTTTTGTCCATCCCAACTTTTTTTGTAGGTCACCATCCCTGATTTGGGTGCATTAATAACAAAGTCATTTAACAAATTAAGAGACTCATCTAATCTATTTTGTTTTTTTGATAGGTTGGCCTGTACCTCACGCATATCGGCTTCGGCTTTTTGTAGTTTCAACTGATAATTTTTGATAGCCTGATTTTGTGTGCGCTGCGTTTTTTCATAGTCGAGTTTAACCTGACGTTGGGTTGCTGGTGGTTCGTAAAGCGACTGGTCAACAATAATTTGTTTTTCTTCAAGGGTAAATTCCAGATTTATAAGTTCATCGCGGGCATTACGCAAAGTCATGGTAGTATCCAGTTGCTTCTGTAGGTGCTGGGTTTGGAGTTTCTCCACATCCAACTCCTGATCTTTAATTTTGTTCTCTAGGTCGCTCCGGTCAATTGTTGCTACCCATTCACCCGAGTCAACAACTGTTCCGTCGGGTACTATGTCTTCAATACGATATTGCCATATTCTGGCATTACGTAATTTCATGGGGTTTGGCCCAGTAATTTTTTCACTGCTACGTGCTTCGAGTTCACCTGTGGTTGTTACATCAATTATAAACTGACCTAAAACAACATCTGTTTTAATTGTTTGCCCTTGTTCGGTAGAAGGTTGTGTGAAATACCAACTAAGTAAAATTAGCATTAATATTGAACCGAGCAGGATTAGGATATTCTTACGTTTCATTTAAGCTTGTATTAAAAGAAGATGTAAAAATAGAAAATGTTGTTAAAGGTTTAACGAATATTAAAGAGTTTTATTCTTTTTTATGAATGAAGTTGTTAAAAGTTAAAAAACATATAGTAAAAACTGGAAAAATGATTTCCGGTAACTTCCATTTTGAGAGGGGAATAAGGCCTGCCTACACATAGCCGTTTCGGCGGAGGCATGGGTGTGTCATTAATAATTTAATCGTTTTTACAGTTTTTTTTGAGTTTATTTCCATTAACTTTTAACAACTTGAATATTATTATAAAGGAGGCTAATTTGAGAATTAGATTTTGAGCAAAAAAAAAGACTACTTCTTTCGAAGCAGTCTTTTTTATTAAATTTTTATAAAAGAATTATGCAATTCTGGTTTTAAAGCGGAACCAAACGGCTATACCAATTAATAGAATGGCAAAATATATTGCCCAGTCTGAAACGGGAACCGAAGGTCCGCCACCATCTATCCACTCAACACTTAGGTTATTTGAACACTGTGTATTCGTTTGGCTATCAAGGAAACAGGCTTCGATAATATCTGTTCCTACTCCACCTGAACCCAAGTATGTATAAGAAATATGTCCTGTTGGTCCAGTATTTCCACTAAAACTACCCCCAGAATTTGGTCCGCTAAGAATTGAGAAATCAACTTGAGTGCCTACAACCGGCGCACCATCATCGTCTTGCACTAAGGCAGTAACTGTATGGTTTGTATTTACATTTTCAGTATTTTGAGTTTGAGTTAATAGTATCCCTTCTCCAATAATAGCATCACCTGAAATTTCAAAATATGAAACAAAAATGTTGTCATCGTATGAAGGATTACTGGTAGCTACTAAAATATTTGTTGTAGTATTAGTAATCAATGGCAAAAGACTATAAAGTTCATCATCGTAACGAGGATTGCTAGATTCTATGTGATTTGGATCAGGTGGATTTGAATTTACATCACCTATACCTCCAATAGTAATTAGTTGGCCATTGCCTCCTGTTGAGCCTGGAGCATCATCTTGCCCTCCTGCTGAAGATGTCAGCCTGGTACCGTTTATATCAATATTTGAGTTTTGGGCACTTCCTGTTTGGAAACTATAAGCAATTCCTAAGCCCATATCCAATTTTGCTCCTGGATCAGAAGGATCTATAGCTTCACCCAATGTAATAGCAAAGTTGTCTCCTGCTGAATTTAAGTTACCCCACATTATTACAATAGTTTCATTTGGACTAGTAGGGTCTGAAAAAATGACCAGTAAAGTTGTTCCCTCATTTGAACTATAATTACATTCTGTTATATTAAAACTTGTAATACCGGGAGATGCTGGATCCATTACAGAAGCAACAAGAGCAGTAACATCTGACCAGTGGTTAGTGCCTCCTGCTTGATTTAATAGTGAACCACCCCAATTTATTGAGTTTCCGTTTAAGGTTATGCATCCATTAGCGCTGGTGTAACTCCATACGGCATCCATTAAATAAGCTTTATGAACAGTTGCCAATGGACTTGGTTTGTTAACATCAATAGTATAAGGACCGGAATTATTTCCTGCACCATCTACAGACAAGTAGTAGTTGCCACTTATACTATAAAGGGATGTTAATCCATTGGCTGCAACATCTCTTGTGTTGTTTTCATTATTTGGATCAGTGCCAGGTACTGTTTTAAACTCCGTTTGGCTAAACCCCACTCCAATGCCTATTAGCATTGTTATCAAAATTAGAAATAGATTTTTTTTCATGATAAAAATTTATTTTATATGTAATAAATTCTATTAAGTAAGAAGAACTATTTTTCAATAAGTAGTTCTTCTTACTTATTGTTTACAATTATGCAATTCTTGTTTTAAAGCGAAACCAAACGGCTATTCCAATAAGTAGAACAGCAAAATATATTGCCCAATCTGAAACCGGTACTGGTGGTACACAAGGATCATCAACCATAAATGGTACCATTAGTATATCTTGTTGGAGGTTAGTAGCGGCATCATAAACAATTACCTGTACATTATAAGTTGAGCCTAAAGTAGCTCCTCCAGGGATTGTTAAATTAAGTGCCCATGGTTCATCGGCTGTTAAAGAAACATTATATGTATTCGACGCACCATCAACAGAAATCATATTCTCGTTAAGCAAGTTTACTTCTACTCTTACAGATTGCGGATCCAAATCTGAATCTACTTCTACGGTTACTCCAACGTTTGAACTTGGAGAATAGCAGGCATCGTCTAAATTCACATATCTGAGGAAGGCATTACCTGTTTGGCAACCATTAACAATTAATTGAGCCCAATCAATTTGTACGGCCCAACCTTCATTAAGGTCGTCTATCTGAACTTGTACTGTGTTTTTGCCGCCGGGTCCAGCAACTACCCATGCTGGGTTAATATAAAAAACTGAAGTATTCCATTGGTTATCATTGCCCGTTAAATTACCTACAAAATTTCCATTGAAATAAACAGGGTCTATTTCTCCGGCTGTTTCATCAACATCCCAAGCTAAAACACTAAGTTGAGCAGTTGTTATTGGAGCTGGTTCGTCAAGAAAAACATTAAATTCGATAGGTGTTCCAGGATCCCCTCTAAATAAATACACATCTATGTCATTATCAGATGCGCCGGTTCCGGCATTGTTCTCATTATCTGTAGTTTGGAATCCCTGGCAAGTACTTCTATCAGCACCAACAACCATAGTAATTGGAATAATTTCTTCCCCATTCTCAGGATCATTACTTGAAATTAGCAATCTGGCAGTATAAATATCATCTGATAGTCCATTTGGATCAAAACTCATTTCAATTTCTACACTCTCGTTAGGAAGTAGTGTTTTGTTTGAAATATTAAGGTTTAACCAAGATACACCATGAGTTCCATTCTCTACCCTTTTCTTGAGGTATTCGATATTTGCCCTTGGCTCATCCCCTATTGTATTACTAACAGATGGTGTTTCTTGTATTCTGCCTGATGTTTCAATACCCACAATACTAAAAGTTAGGTTTGTTTCACCCTGATTTGAAATAGTAAAAGTTTTTGCTCCTATTTCATCAATTTGTAAGTTTTCACTCAATGATTTTTGAGAAACTTTTATTGTTGCCATGTTTTGGCTAAATGATGTGCTTGAAATAAAAAGCAACGCTAATAAAATAATGGTAATTTTTTTCATAAGATTTTTTTTATAAATTAATAACTGAATGCAAACATACAGTACTCAAAACCAGAAAACAAGAACTTGTTGTACGAATGCATGCATTCGTACAAGTTTTTGGTAAAATATTTAAAGATTAATAATTAAATACGACTAGTTAATGAACGGATTAACAGGGCAATAGAATAATTTTGGTATTGAAGTAAGTAAAAATTGATGTTTTAAGAATTAGTTGTACGAATGCATGCATTCGTACAAAAAAATAACAAATAATTTGCAATTATTTGATTTGATTTAAATTTTTTTGATGTAAACTTTTGAAAAAACATTGTATGTTTGCAATAGAACTTATTTGTTAACTCACTTGTATTTCAACATATGTTTACTGATCAAAACATTACGTTTTTTCTTCTTTTTATTCCGGTTTACCAATTATTGTTTTATACAATTCAATTGATTACACTTAAAAAAGCTGGAAATAGGGCCAGATGGTATTTTGGAATATTATTGTTAAGTCTAACATTGTTCTTAATAATAAATGCGCTTTTTTATATGAACTATGTTAAAGTACTAAACTGGTTATATTATTTATTTTTGCCATTATTATTGGTATTTATTCCTCTTTTTTATAGATACATATTGAGTATTACGGAAACAAAGAGTACTGATTTGGCTGGCAATAAGTATGTGTTGTTTCTGCCGGCAATTGTAGTCCTGTTTTTAAATATTTTTACGTATATAAATTTGCCTTACGCAGAAAAGTTGACAATACTTTTTGCTGGAAATGATACAAATGAACAAGCATTTGATTTGTTTATTTATACCGGTATTGTTTTTCGTATTAGTTTTCTTTTTGTTGTGGTTGCTCAAATATCCTTTTATTCTTATAAGGTTTTTAATTTACTAAAGTTTCATAAAGCCATCATGAAAAAAGATGCATCATATCTGTCTTGCGTGGATATCCGTTGGCTTAATTATATATTTATTAATCTAGTGTTGTTTATGCTAATCAGTTTGGCATTTAACCTAGTTCCGCTTTATTACAAAGAAGATTTTCTTTGGATTTTTAGTATATTAATGATAGTGAGTGGTGCATTAATAGGTTATTTGGGATTAAAACAGGAAAATCTTAATGAGTATGTAACACGACTATCTTATAACAATAATAAAATTGATGGTGCTTTAAATCAGACAAATGGAAGGATCGTGGATCTTACACAGAGTGAAAAAACTGATATGTTGAAAGCAATAAGGACATTGATGGAAACAAAGAGATTATACCTTAACAGCAAACTATCGATTAATGAATTGTCGGATCAGTTAAATATAAGTAAACGCAATATTTCAATTGTTATTAATGATGAGTTGGGGACTAATATTTATGGTTTTATTAATGACTACAGGATTAGTGAGTCAAAAAAAATTATCTCCGATTCCAGTATGGCCTATTTGAGTATTGAAGGAATTGCCCAAAAAGTTGGGTTTAAATCAAAATCTTCCTTTAATGCTTGTTTTAAAAGAGCAACCGGAAAAACACCCACACAGTTTAGGCAGGAAAGTTAATTTTATAAATGAAACTCCTCGCAGTAAACTGACAAGGTATCTCAGTCGAATCTTTATATTTATTAGCGCATCAAGATGCGGGGAATAAAACCCATGAGATTCCTCGACTATCG
>JAOZNY010000263.1 GCA_029933565.1 Bacteroidales bacterium | reverse complement strand
AATGAAAATTAGTGGTGAAGGAGATTCGTTGTGGTCGAAAAAATATTTTGAAGAAACTAATAGTTGGGGCAAATCGATTGTTAATTCATACGATAATGGTTATTATTGCCTTGCCGGCGAAACCGATGTCGGTGTTATTTTGATTGAAATAAATAGCAATGGCGATACCCTTTGGACCAAGGTAATCGACAACTCATCTTATCCAGTACAAGTTTGCACAACTCAGGATAGTTGTTTGTTAATTGCTGCCAACAAAAACAATAATACATTAGTTTTTATTAAAACAGATAAATTTGGAAACCAACTTTGGGCAAAAGAATATCCAAACGATAATAACAATAATAATTGGAACTTTTGTGTATCGATTGCTAATACTTTCGACAATGGATTAATTAGTGCAAACAGTGCAGGGCCTAATGGCAATCCTGATAATTTTTGGTTACTAAAATTGGTTGAAAACGGAGATAGCAGTTATTCAATCACTCCAAGTTTATCTAAATATTTTAATCTTAATCCCGGAAAAATTATGCAAACCGAGGATAGTCTTTTTGTTTTGATTGCTTTTGATAATAATGACACTCCACGACTTATAAAAACAGATTCAACAGGAAACATAATTACTGCTATTTCGGAATTAGTAGAGCCACGAATTAATAAACTCAAATGCTATCCCAACCCCTTTGAAAATGAAATAAATATTGAATTTGAAAATATTCAATCTCAAAATACTGCATTAAATATTTACAACTTAAGCGGACAAATAGTGTTTTCAGTAAGCAGTTTTACTGGCTCACATTTATTATTTTCCCTAAATGATTTTAAAAGTGGGATTTATTTGGTAGAGTTAATTGTGGGCAACGAAAAATACACCTCTTTAATTGATAAAAAATGATAAAAAATGATTTTAGTTTATTTCTTATTTTTGATGTAAGTTAAACAGTGAATAGGACCAAAGAGAACCTTAAAATGAAAAATTTCATAATCATATTAATAATTTTAACCAATACGTTTATTTCTTTTTCCCAAAGTAACACTTTGCTTTCTGATAGAGACCCGGGCGAAATAATGTGGCATCATTATGTTACTGGTTCTTCTATAGATTGCACATCCCCTGTACTTACTTCAAACGAAAACATTCTATGGATAAAACATCCCTGGGCAGGTGCTTCAGGTTCAGATATATATTGCTTTACCCCAGATGGAGACACAATCTGGACAGAACATTACAGTGAATATCTTGATTTTAGTCCTACAGTTATTCCACAACTTGCTTGGATTATTATAACAGGTTCTGGTAACTCTATACATTGTCTCAATGAGGATGGTAGCGAGAGGTGGGATTATACAACATCAGAAGAAATGACTCAATCAGCAGTAGTTGACACTGCATTTAACATTTATGTAGCAGCAGGAAGTAAACTAATTTCTATTGATTCATCAGGTGTTCTAAGGTGGGAATATTATTTAACTAATGGAGAAATATCAACTCCATTAACGGTAAGTAAAGCAGGAGTTATCTACTTTGGTACTGATTGGGACAAATTAATTGCAGTACAAAACACAGGCAATGAAATTTTTATAAATGATTTGTTTGGATACACCAGAGGTGCACCTTCAATAGATTTTGATGGAACAATATTTATGTCGACCAGCGATGTGAGTATAAATAAATCAAAAATTGAAGTATTTAATCCTGATGGCAGTTTTGTATGGGAAATGACTTTTAATGAGCCAAATCCTTCTGCCGTAATAATTGGCGATAGCAATTATATTTATGTAAGAACAATAAACTTTTGGGGAGGTGGATTTGGAAATTTATATAAGATTGATAAAACAAGTCATAATACAATTTGGGAGTTTCCTTATGGCCCCAATGTTGGAGGAGCATGGGATCCAACAATAAATCAAGATGGGATTACTTATATTACAACTACGAGTAGATATTATGCTATTGATAATAATGGCCAAATTATTTGGGAACTCGATCCTGAGGCTGCAACAGGTTTGGAAATGTCTCCAATGTCTCATATGGTAATAGGCTCTAACGGAAATATATATTCTATTTCAAAAAAAGATACCGATACTGTTTATTTAATTGCAATTGAAGAACCCGATGCCATTATTGCCAATTCAGCATGGCCAATGCACAAACACGATCAATACTCTACTTCCATGGCATCAGATAGTGTAAGCAACCAACCCAATATTTTTATCGACCAATTACTAATTGATTTTGGGTTTATTGAAGTTGGTGATACTTCGGCCACTGTTTTAACAGTTCATAACATTGGAAATCTTGCTTTAGAATTAGATTGGATTTTGGATAGTGATGCATTTAGCATGGAATATGATGATGTTAGGGCTATTAATCTGTTAGATACTATTGAAGCTGGCGATAGTATTGTTTATAATGTGATTTTCCATTCGCAGGATGCAGCCATATTTACTGATACTATCTTCTTTACTACTAACGACCCTGATCAACCGCTTGAAGAAGTAATACTTAAAGGAAAAACCACAAGAGAGGGTGAAATAATGTGGAAAGTAAAATTAAATGACTTTAATTTATCGGCACCAGTACTTGATGATTATGGTAATGTTTATGTATCTAATTTTTATGAATTATGGCAGATATCACCCTTAGGGGAAATTAAATGGAAGTGTGATTTTGATAGTAAAACATCAAGAAGTGATCGACTAAGTGTTAGTGTTTCCAACGACAATAGTTCTGTGTTTTTACCTAGAGGAGGAACAATTGCTTCAGTAGATTCATCCGGAATAGTACAATGGATATATGATCCACCATACAATAATGGTTCATCCACAATAGCAATTAATGAAGCAGGGGATTTATTTTTCTCTGAAACCGCATATGATAATAGCGGTTCTTTGTATTGCATTGATAAATATGGAAATGAAATATGGGATTATTATACAGGGTTTAGCAGTTTTTATGGACCCGCGATTAACCAAAATGGGGATATATTAAATCAGGGGATGCTTGGTAATCAAGGAATAGTCTATTCAGTAAACAGTAGTGGAGAATTAAACTGGGAGAATAACTTTTTTCCAACAGCCCCAGTTTCAATTGGGTTTGATAATATGGTACTATTGGGAGGAAGATGGGGAGGCTTTGGTAATTATACTCCAAGAGTAAAATCTTATAATCAGAATGGTGATTTGAATTGGGAGTATTTTCTCACAAATGAGACATCAACAATTTCTTCATCCATAATAAGCCACCCAAATGAATCATTAATTTTTGCTAGTAATGATAACTCTCTTGATTATGGAACTATTACTGCATTAGACACTTCAGGTGCTTTTTTGTGGGATAAACAGTTTAATAGCAGGATATACTCTTCTCCTGCTATTGCAGATAATGGCTTAATATATTTTAGTTGTTTTAATGGTGAGTTTTGTGCCTTAAATCATGATGGAACTGAAAAGTGGCTCCTTAATACAGAATCAAATCTATCCACTTCTCCTGCAATTGACAAAAATGGAATTATTTATTTTACTACAGAAGAGGGTGATTTATTTGCTGTTTATGGAGAAAACGGAGGACTTGCCAATTCGCCATGGCCTATGCTGGAACATGATTATAAACATTCTTCCTCAATTGATACTTTATCAGTATTTATTGATGAAAAGGAAATATCATCGGTTGGCCTTAGCGAAATATCTGCCATGCCTAATCCTTTTAACAATAAAACAA
>JAOZNY010000059.1 GCA_029933565.1 Bacteroidales bacterium | reverse complement strand
AGATATAAATATGAGCCCTTTCGAGCATTGAATCGGTTGTCACGTGTTTCACGACTTACCTTAACACCCAGTCCTGATTGTACACCTTCGTTTTTATCTAATCCTTCAACAATCTCCTGATTGCAATGTTCATCACCTTCTACTAGCGTATCAACTTTTAAATAGTTGATGTAATGATATTTAATGCCGATATACCAGCGCTTATTAATCTTGTAACCAAGTGATTGCTCAAACAAAATATGTTCAGCTTCAACAAGACATTCATCATTAAATTGTGTATTGTTGCCTACGCCATAATAAAAATTTGGAAAGTCGATAAAACCTACCTGGGTATAGCTCTCGTATTTATTCTGGCCAAACATTAAGTTGGAAGTGGCTAGAACTTTGTATTGTTTGTTAAGTGTAAAATATGCCAGAGCCGTTACTTCTGAAGGCTGAATTGTAGTGTCGTTTTGATCATGGGTGCCCATTCTAAATGAGTTAATCTTAGTAAGACCAATGAGCCAATCTGTTTCGGAAGAATAGGAAGCCATTGGTAGCGGCCAGTACTTTACTATTCGCTCCATTTTTTTATTGAATCTATCTAGTTTGCTTTTTGTGCTTGTTGTATCAGAATTAATACTGTCAACCAAAATATAATCTGAAACAAAATTAAGAGCTAAGGCATGCAGTGAAAATATGGAAAGTAGAACAAATAATATAAGATGTTTCATTGCCCAAAAATAAATAAAAACAGATAAGAAGTCTAATCAGACTATTTAATCACTTTACTTCTCTCACCTGACACGAGCACAAAATTATTCATCTTTTTTATTCCCAAGAAATTTCTGCTCATTCATATAAGCAAGTATCGCAACCAAAATTATTGTAGCAATGCTGTAGTAAACAAATGTTGGTATCGGCATTGGGTCGCCAGCTGCGTATGAGTGCAATCCTGACAAATAATAATTTACTCCAAAATATGTCATTAAAATGGAGAAGAAACCAATAACAGAGGCAAAGTTAAAACTGAATTTTCCTTTGAGTCCAGGTATAAATCTCATATGAAGTATAAAGGCATAAACCAAAACACTTACTAAGGCCCATGTTTCCTTCGGATCCCAACCCCAATAACGTCCCCAACTTTCGTTGGCCCATACACCACCAAGGAAAGTTCCAACTGTTAGCATATACAAACCAACAGTCAATGAGCGTTCGCTAATTGCAGATATTTCTGCAATATTAGAGTTCATTCTTTCAATATTATTGCCTTTGCGGAAAATCATTAAAATCATATTTATAAAGCCAAGCAACATCGAAAGTGCTAAAAACCCATAACTACCTGTAATTACAGAAACATGAATTGTTAGCCAATAGGATTTTAAAACAGGTACCAAATTGGTTATTTCCGGATTCATCCAACTAAGGTGGGCAACCATTAAAACTACTGAAGCCAGAATAGTTGTGGCAGCGATTGTCATATTCGATTTTCGTGCAAATATCAAACCTGCAAGCACTATAACCCACGCAATGTAAATCATTGATTCATAGCCATCGCTCCATGGAGCATGACCCGAAATATACCAGCGCATAGCCAGTCCTGCTGTTTGAAGCAAGAATGCTAGAGCCACTAGAACTAGCATTATTTTCAAAATCATTCCAACTATCTTCGAAGACTTGAATATTGCAACAAATGAAAATATAATCATTATTAAACCCATCAAACCGTAAAGGCTTCCAAGGCGGTTGAAAATATTCATTTTATTATATCTCACTTCCAAATCAACCTTAGATTGAGGTGGCATAATTGAAGCACCAAATTTATGTTGATAATCACTAATCCCGCTAAGTAACTGATCAGCTAATCCCATATTTCTACTTTTCAAACTACTTAGGTATGAAGGAATTACAGTTGCAATAAAACTTGAATCAACCTCAGCAAGTCCGTGCAAATGCGATTGCGGCGAATACCAAGCCGTCATTGGATCGTTGGGGTCTGGCAGAAGTTTTAAAAAACTACCCGTAAAAACCATGTAAATAACATTTAGCCTCTCATCGGCGGCAATAAGGTCTTTATCAAAAGTACCTCTTTTTGCCGGGGTTTTTGAATAAGCGGCATTTACCACTTCGCTCAATTTATAAGTACCTTTTTCAATATTGATAAAATCAAGATAAGAAGCATATTTACCCTTAATACCTAGCAATTCCTTAATCTTATCGTGCTTTATTTTAACCATGGGAGCCTGTTGCCAATAGAGTGGCGAACTCATCATTCCTAAAAATACCTGATCAGAGTTCATGCCAAACATACTGCTCTTACCACCAGTTATCTTCCTTACTATTTCACTACTAACAGTGTTTACAGGCTTAAGCCTTCCATCCTGAGATTGTACCATTAACTTACCAAAGTTCTCGGCATGTTGCTTTTCTATTTTAGGTATCTCATCAGGATTAAATGAAGATGAACTATGTTGTGCGAAAATTTGAGGCCCGGAAACAAACATTGCTACAATAATAATTGCAGACAGTGTCTTGCTTTTTTTCGCATGCTCTTTAATTGACTTACCCAATTTGGTAAACCTAGTAGATTTGAAAAACATTGCCAAAACCATTCCTAAGGTCATCATAAAATAACCTATATAAGTTAGGAGGGTACCCCAGTAATCATGATTCACTGAAAGTATCGTACCTTTTTCATCGCCATCGTAAGAAGACTGGAAAAACCTGAATCCACGATGGTTAAGCACATTATTCATAAAAATTCGTTGTTGCCGGTTAATGCCCATTTCTTCATCAATTAGCATAACTTCACTAGCATAAGAAGATGGACTGTTTGAACCTGGGTATCTGTCTAATTGAAAGTCGAGGACTTTTATGGAGAAAGGTAAGTCAATATTCTTTGATCCATAATAAACTGAAATATCTGCGCCATTTAACTCAAAAAACGAAGATTCGCTTTTGTAACCTTTCCCGCCCCTTACTGTAATTATTTTACTTTCATTACCCGAAACAACCTCAATAACAAGGGCATCCATTAGAGTAACATCGTTTCCTTCGTAAGGAGTATAATCAATTATTCCGTTTTTATAGAAATTGTTCAATACAATATTAAGATCCTTTATCCGATAGAGATTCCCACTCGAAAAACTGCTCCAAGTATTGCTTAAAAGTGTATCGGCTTTTGCTCCCGACATAGAAACAGTAGTAATTGTATCGGGTGGATTGACCAACATTTTCCCATTTACTAATTTAATATTTATGGCATTCTCAATCTCTTCTTCACCAAAGTTTACAAGGTAATTGCCAATCAGTTTATTCTCGTTATATTTAAAATAGTAAGATTGCCTTCCGCTCATTCCCTGTGAGGTCACAAGAATAATGTAGGGACTACCTTCACCTTCAGTTTCCTTAATAATTTCCCTTGCATTAGGGATATAATTTACTGAATTGAATTTGAACTTTTTACCGTTAACCGACATGCTTTCGCTATAGGATTCTCGATTTAGAACCGATAGAAGAATACCTTGTGATTCACTTACCTCAGCACCATTATCAACTATTTTAATGTCAACGTATGCTTTATCGGAAAGCATAGTAGAAGATGTTGCCCCTTCACGAATATGCATCGTACCTTCGTAACTCACAAACCTGGTTATTGCCGAGCCAATTATAATTACTAAAAAAGAAATATGAAAAAGAAAGATTGGTAATTTTTTAAGTTTCCACATCTTAAATCTAATGATGTTTGCAATTAGACTTACACTCAAAAGCAACAACAAAACATTAAACCACATTGCATTGTAAACAAGAGCTTTTGAAGCAGATGTCCCAAAATCATTTTCAATAAAAGTTGCTACTCCTATCGACACCGCAAACAAAAGGATTAGAAATCCCATTGTTGGCATTGAGAATAATATATTGGAAAGTTTTTTCATAACTTAAGTCTAATTTATCGTTTTTTAAACCACTATTAACTATTCACCTCTCTCTATCAAAACATCTATTGCCCCAACCCCAAACTTGCTAATTGAAGCCATCTGGTTTTTAGTGTTACTGTAGTTTTCAAGTTCATTAATTATGCTATTTTTTAAAACTCCATTTCCTACACCATGAATAAATGTCACCTTTGTGTATTCGTTAGCCATAGCACTTTCTAATGTCTTTTTAAATTGCCCAATTTGCAAATTGAGCATATCGTGGCTCGTAAGGCCTGCAATATTATCTACTACTTCGGCTATGTGTAAATCAACAACCGCTTCGCCCATGCCTCGTTTGAATTTATCAATTAATGGTACTTCTTTTAGTGGTTTTGAAGTAGTGGCACTTGTTTTTGATCCAAATTTCTTTTTTGTCAAATTATTTGAAACTAATTCCAAACTCGATTCAGGAGCAATGTCCACAATTACCGCTTTATGGTTTAGCAAAGTATTGCTTCGGTAACTTCCTTCTTTAAAAAATCTGTTTATTTTAAGGTCAATATCTGAATGGAGCGGATAATAAAGTTTGTCGGGCAAATCGCTATGAAACAGTATTTGGATAAATCCTTTTACCCAGTTATCAAGTTCATCTCTTCCAACAGTTGCAATTATAATTTTTGAGTCGGCCGGCACCGAACTAAAATCCACTCCTTCAAGTTGCCCATCAACTTCCATAAATAGGCTATACAAAATATCGTTGCTGGTGTGGTTTAATAATACCACATCAATATCTCCGGTAAGTACCCATTGCTGTTCGTGTGGTTCAAATGCAAGATACACTCCCTTGGCTTCCCTAATTGTTCCCCATGGGTTTATCTCACTAACATTATCAATTTCAGGCTCTTCTGTTATTACCTCCTGAACTTGCCTTGGCAATTCACTACTAACAAACACAGGTTCTTCGGGGGGTTCAGCCCTAAAATCCTTGATGAGTTCAGTAGCCAAAACAGGCATTTCAAAACCCTCATCTGTTTCAATTAAAATCAATCGGTTGTCGATTATTTTTACAACCTTTCCACCTCCGCTTTCGTTGAGAAAATTTACCTTCTCCCCTATCTTAAACTTCATCATTATTATATAAAATTAGAGTAAATCCAGCACAAAATACCAGATAATTATCCGCTGGCGAAGGTACATATTTCTTGAAAATGCATTAGCTTTTGTGAACTTTTTAACATATGAAAAATGGCTTTAATAAAAAAACCCTGTATCAGGTGATACAGGGTTTTCTTTAAGTTCTTTTACTCAGTTTTGAGTATTGTTTAAATCTCCTCAGTTTCAACAATTTTCGCTAACAAATCAGCATAAAGAACCATTAAGTATTGTTTTCCTTCAAAGTCAAATTCAGTACCTGAAAACTTTTTATAAAAAACAGTGTCGCCTATTGCAATGCCAGGGTTTTCAATATTTCCAATGGCAACTACTTTTGCATACTGTGGTTTTTCCTTTGCAGTGTCGGGGATAATAATCCCGCTGGCTGTTGTTTGTACTCCATCATCCTCTGTAATATCGAGAAGCACATTCTCGTTCAATGGTTGTAATTCTTTCATATTTTTAAAGTTTATATTATTTTTTTATTGAATTCCAAGTAAAGTATTTATTCGCGGTTTATCGAAACCAACTATCATCTCTCCACCAATGTCAGTTTGTGGAACCCCCTGTTGTCCGCTTCGGGCAACCATGGCCTCTGCCGCTTTTTGATCTTTCGAAACATCGATATAGGAGTATTTTATAGCATTTTGATTAAGGTGATTTTTTATTGTTGTACACCAACTACAACTTGGTGTTCCGTAAACAGTTACTCGTTTTTGTGTTTTACCATTTTTATCGGCTTTAGCCGAAAATAATGAACTCTCAAACAGCGATTTATAAAATCCATCCTCATTGCAACCTTTAACAGTTTTTACAAACTTATCGCCCTCAAAAACCATTAGCGATGGTGCAGATGTAATACCATAATTTGAATGAATATCCCTCACACTGCCAACATCTGCCGACAAAACATTAACTCCCTTTACTTCCTTTAGGGCAGTTACAATGCTTTTATAACTACAATCGCTAGCCTCAGACCCTTTTTTATAAAGTAAAACATAATTCTTGCTTTCCTCTTTTAAAAGATTTAGCATCTCCTTTCGGGAATTTACACTTTTTAAAATCATTTATTCAAAATATATTTAGATGCAGTTTATCAAAATACATACCAAGCCGTTTTTAAGTATGTTTTTTATGTCGTAATTACAGCACTGACAAAATTGCATGAAAAGGAGAAGTACTTAAAGTGCCTAAAGTATTTGGTTTATTAAGGTCTAATAAATATAAGGAATAACTTTCTTAGAGATTTTTATATAATCTGAATATCCCTTAAAGTGCTTTATAAGTCGCTTTTCCTCGTATTCTATTTTAACTGTTAAAACAATAATTAGCAGAAGCAAAACTGCCAACCTCCAATAACTAAAACTTTCAAAAACAAGCGGAACAATTGCAATTACCTGTGCCAGATACATTGGATGTCTGATAATTCTATACGGGCCTGACGTAATCAGTACTCCATTTTCCTTAATAATGGGTCTGATGTTAAAGTTTCCCAAACCCATAACATAAATTGCCAACAAGCCCAAAAACACACCCATCATCTCCAATAAGAACCCTGCAATGCTATCAGCAATTATAGGCCCTGAGACAAGGAGAAACACTAAACTTCCTAACTGAATAACTACAAGCAGAGTAGGATATATTTTTTCTGTAAAACTCATAGAAAAACCGGCCACGGCTTTTTATTTAGTGCAAGTAGAGAGAAAGCCTCTCGCCGCAGCCGGTAAGCAAAAGTAGTTTTTTTTGTTGTAACGAAACTAAATCCAATCGCCAAAACTTTTAACTAAAATATTTACCTCAATTTAGAAAGTTTCCATGCAATTATTCAAAAGGGCTTCTTACATTTGTTGTCTTGTTTTATGAATTAGAATTAAATTGAAAATAATGGCATCTAAAATTGGAACAGCCGGAAATAAAGGCAAAGGAATTAAATCGGACTGCTATGTAGAGTTTGAACCAAAACCTTCGGGAGGAATAGAAATTGAGATAAAAAGCAAGGTAAAAACTTTGTTTGGTAAAGCGATTAAAGAACTTGCCGAAAAGGTTCTTCTGCATTTTGAAATTAAAAATGTAAAACTAATTATAGAAGATACAGGTGCCGTTGATTTTGTACTTGCGGCACGAATTGAAGCGGCAATTAAACAAACTATTGAAACTGATAAAGAGTTTTTATTGCCTCAACTCGAGGGCAACACTAACTCTACTTCAAAGGAAACTTTCAGGTTTTCACGACTTTATCTGCCAGGCAACAGTCCAAAGTTAATGCTAAATGCAGGTATCCACAAACCTAACGGACTAATACTTGATTTGGAAGATGCTGTTGCACCCACCAAAAAATTTGAGGCAAGTTTTGTAGTACGAAACGCACTAAGAAATTTAAACTTTTATGGCGCCGAAAGAATGGTGAGAATAAACCAGGGCCAAAAGGGAATTGAAGATTTGGCATTTATTGTACCCCATAACGTAAACCTCATTCTAATTCCTAAAGCCGAATCGGCAGAAGATATTTTAGCCGTCAACAAAGAAATCGAACGGCTTAAAAAAGTTTACAATCTGAATTACAATATTTGGTTAATGCCAATTGTTGAAAGTGCAAAGGGAGTAATCAAAGCCTACGAAATTGCAACTGCCAGTAACAATATTGCCGCAATGGCAATTGGTCTTGAAGATTACACTGCCGACCTTGGCACACAAAGAACAACGGAAGGAACCGAATCATTTTTTGCCCGCAGCATGGTAGTAAATGCCTCTAGGGCAGCCGGAATACAACCTATCGACTCTGTATTTTCCGATGTTGGAAATATGGTGGCTCTTGCCGAAAACGTACAAAAATCAAAGGGTTTGGGCTTTGATGGCATGGGCTGTATCCATCCCCGCCAAATTGAAGTAATACACAAAAACTTTGCTCCCAAAGAAAAAGAAATTGAAAAGGCTAAGAAAATTTTCCTTGCATTTAAAGATGCAGAAGCAAAGGGTTTAGGAGTGGTTTCGCTGGGCTCGAAAATGATTGATGCACCAGTTGTAAAACGCGCCCAAAACACAATTAGAACTGCAATAAATACAGGAAAATTGGATAAAAACTGGGTTGAGAATAATTAGAAAAAACAGAGATGAAAAAATACGATAAAATAGTAACCAATGCTGTCGGCCGTGAAGTACCAACAATAATTAATGGCGAAGAGCATATCCCATTTCAAGGAGTAGGAAAATATAAGCCAACAGGCCGAAAGTTTGCTCCACGCATTTCATCCTGTGCCGATTTTCCGGACGATGGCAATAAGCAGATAAATAGTTTAAAAGAAGCTCTGATAAAATCAGGCTTAAAAGATGGAATGACAATTTCCACTCACCATCATTTCCGTAATGGCGATTTAATTGCAAACCAAATATTCGACATTGCACACGAACTTGGTGTAAAAAATCTTCGCTGGTATCCATCGGCATCATTCCCTTGTCAGGAGCATTTGATACAATATTTAGAAGATGGTACCATAAACCGCATTGAAGGTAGTATGAACGGACCACTGGGCAGATTCGCTTCTTTGGGCAAAATGAAAGGACTTGGGATTTTACGTTCCCATGGTGGCCGTTACCAGGCAATTCAGGATGGTGAGGTTCAGATTGATATTGCTGTAATTGCAGCACCAACAGCAGACCCCTTTGGAAATGCGAATGGGGTAAATGGTGATGCTGCCTGTGGCCTGCTTGGCTTTGCACTTGGCGATTCTGAGTATGCCGATAAGGTTATTGTAGTTACCGACAATCTTGTGCCATTCCCTGCCATTCCGTGGCAAATTCATGGCAACTACGTTGATTACGTTGTTAAAGTTGATAAAGTTGGTCTTCCCGAGAAAATTGTATCAGGCACAACACAAATCACTAAAAGCCCCGACAGATTGTTAATTGCAGAAATAACAGCTCAGTTTTGCGAAGAAGCGGGGCTGATTTATGATGGTTTTTCATATCAGGCGGGAGCTGGCGGAACAGCACTTTCAATTGGCAATTACTTTGGCGATATTTTAAGAAAGAATAACTGGAAGGCAAGTTTTATCAGGGCAGGAAGTAATAAATATCCTGTTAAGTTACTGGAAGATGGAATTGTAAAATATATCCTCGATGGACAAACCTTCGACCTTGAAGGTATTAGAAGTATGCGCGAAAATCCGGGTCACATAAACACTTCCCCATTTACATCCTATAATTACCACGGCAAAGGAAATTTTGCTGCTATGGTAGATATTGTTGTACTTGGCGCAACCGAAGTTGATGTTAACTTCAACGCAAATGTTGTTACTCATTCTGACGGATATTTGCTACATGGAATTGGTGGCTGGCAGAACACATTATTTGGAAAAACTACCATTATGCCTATCCCACTTTTCCGCGATCGCATTCCGGTTATCCGCGATGAAGTTACTACAATCTGTGCACCCGGTGAAATGATAGATGTAGTTGTAACCGAAAGAGGAATAGCAATTAATCCGCTCCGAAAAGATTTAATTGAGAAAACCAAAGATTCAGGTCTGCCAATTAAAACTATTCAGGAATTAAAAGCAGAAGCAGAAGCAATTTGTGGTGTTCCTGAAAAACCAAATCTGAGCGACGAAATTATAGCTGTTATAAAATGGGTTGATGGTACCGTAATCGACTCGGTGAGAAAAGTGATAGAAGACTAAGCGTAAAGTTCTGCCTTAAAAAAATAGTGGGTCGATCCTAAATGTTGTGTTTTTGTATTCTAAACAAATCCAATAACTATCGGGTTTAAATATCAGACAAACTCCAATTTTGTCAATTTTCAAATGATTAAAAATGTTTGTGATTTGAATTTTGTAGTTTGTTATTTTTGATTGTATCAAAACAATTAATAAAAAACCAAAAAATTAATAGTATCCCCTGAAATATATATTGATCCGAAATAATTTACTAATTCTTAAAAACTTAAACATGGTATTTAACACCAAATTCTTCCTTTATTACAAACACTATTTCAGCAAATATTTGCTATTTTAAGAAGTTTGTGCTATTTTCACAAATTATTAATTACTTAACTTATTGACTGAAAACGGTTAATGATCAAACAAAGATAAATGGACAATAACCTTGAGGATATTGAAAAAATAAAAAATATACTTGAAATCAAGGTAAGGGAAAGAACTGAAGAACTTTATCAATCGAAAAAACTACTTGAAACCGAAATAGCAGATAGGAAATTAATTGATAAGCGCTTAAAAGAAAGTGAAACCCGTTACCGATACATAATTGAGCACAGCACCAATTTTTTTTACACCCATAACATCGATCATGTTTTAACTTATGTTAGCCCCCAATCATTTAGTTTTTTGGGATGTTCTCCTGAAGATGCAAAAAGAAAATGGACAGATTTTGTAACCGACCATCCCATGAATAAGGATGGTTTCATGCACACACAAAAAGCCATCGATACAGGAATTGCTCAACCACCTTTTGAACTGGAACTTAAAACAATTCAAGGTAAAATTATTTATGTAGAAGTACACGAAACACCAATTGTTGAAAACGGCAAGACAGTGGCTATTGTAGGTGCTTTAATAAATATAACACCAAGGAAGGAAGCCATTAAAAAGAATAAGGATAATGAGCAGAAGTATCGCAATCTTTTTGAAAATGCCCCGGATGGCATAATCCAGTTGGATGATAAAGGGTATATTTTAGAATGCAATAATGCTTATTGCGAAATGATTGATTACAAACATGAAGAACTTATAGGCAAACACGTAACATCTACTCTAGCATCAGAACAAAAAAATCTTTTCAAAGACAACTTTCCTACATTAATTAATACTGGCAAACTTCTTTTGGAAGAAGTACACTTGACAAAAAAGAAGGGGGAAATAGTTAAAGTAAGAAGAAACGCAAATGCAATTTACGATGCAAATGGTAAGTTCTCAGGTATAATTGTGCATACTCACAACATAACTAAACAAAAGGAACTGGAAGAAAAACTAATGAATGTTAAAAAACTGGAAGCAGTTGGTTTAATGGCAAGCCGAATTGCCCATGAATTTAAAAATATTCTTCAGAGTATTATGGGATATTCCCATTTTGCAATCGAGGGCTTGCACAAAGATGAACAAAGATTTAAGGATATTGAACAGATTCAAAAAGCCAGTAACAGAGCGGATATTATTGTGAAAAATCTTCTTAAAACAGGTAAAAGATTTGACTTGGACTTATTAGCAGTTAATGTGGACTCAACTGTAAGCAGATTTGTAAATGATAATAAAAACACTTTCGGTGAGAGAATAACTGTTGAATACAATCCGGAAAAAAACTTAAATAAGATGCTAGTTAATGGTGACACTTTGCATATTGAACTAGTATTACTAAATATGTGCTTTAATGCTGCTGATGCGATTGAGGGAAATGGGACAATTAAAATTTCAACAAAAATAATAAAGAACAAAAAGATACAGAAGGATATTTATGAGTGGGTTGATGATAAAAACTTTGTTACAATTACTGTAAGTGATAATGGATTAGGTATAAATAAAAATAGCCTTAATCATATTTTCGATCCTTTTTTCACTACAAAATCTGTTGATAAGGGCACAGGATTAGGCTTGTCCTCCGCTTTTGAAATCATAAAATCCCACAAGGGTTTTATTGAGGTAAACAGCAAGTTAGGGAAGGGTACAGATTTTTTCATCAATATTCCATTAATGGAATAAAAAAGTTTATTATTTGTAACTACAAAAAACTAATTAAACTATGAGCAGGATTCTAGTTGTTGATGACGATGAGCAAATAAGGGAACTATTTAAACGTATTTTGCAGGACGAAGGACATCAGGTATTTTTAGCCGCTGATGGTGTTGATGGAATAAAATTGTACAAGAGAGAGCAACCCGATTTGATGCTGCTCGATATTATTATGCCAAATAAGGAAGGCATAGAAGTTATCAGGGAAATTATTAATGAGTTTAAATATGCAAAAATAATTGCTGTTTCCGGAGGTGGGCGTGGCAATGCCAAAGACTACCTTAGTTTTGCAATGCATTTTGGTGCAAAACTCATTATCGAGAAACCTGTAAGTACCGAGAAATTAATTGAGGCAATCAATAATGTTCTTAATAAATAATTTCTTCTTTTTGTAACTAATCATCACCATCCTGGCCTGGAATAAACTGATAAACTCCTAAGTCGGGGAGTGGAGTTCGCTGATTCCCAATTAAATCAAAAGGAACACTATTACCAATTGCAGGATCTCCATAGCCAATTGCAGGCGAAAGAGTGTCTATCCTATAATCATTGTCGTGATAATTTAAAAACAGAGGATCTTCATTTCTCAATACCGAATTGAAAATCGATAAATCGGATGTGTTTCTTTGGGTTTTTAAAATACAATGGTCGAAAAAATAAGTTGAATCGGCACCGCCATCCATATCAGTTTCAAACTCATCGCTATTGTAGCCATAAATAATACTGTTTCCAATACTTAAATTAAAAGGATAAGGAATAATATTATCAAGAGTATCAACAGAATAATTATTTAGGAAAACAGAAGGAGTATTCCTTACAGAATATGGCCAGTAGTTGGCAATTGTAGTATGCTTAAAATCGTAGTTTCCACCCATTGTTAAGGCAAGGCAATATCCGCCACAATTTGCCAATAAAGTATTTGTGGATGTAACATTGTAAAGTCTTGTAAACAAGCCTATTCCTTTCATGTTTTGAA
This sequence comes from Bacteroidales bacterium, assembly GCA_029933565.1. GTDB lineage: Bacteria > Bacteroidota > Bacteroidia > Bacteroidales > F082 > BM524. The sequence goes on along the minus strand of JAOZNY010000059.1, from coordinate 1,131 downwards.
CTTCAACGTTGTGAAGAATAAGTTGGTTTTCGGCCTGGCGCAGAAATGATTCAGCCTGTAAACCGATAAAACCATTTTCAATAATTGCATTCTGAATTTCATGATTTTCGCCAGGAGTTGCTTCCATTAGCCAAATACGATCCCATTGTCCCGGCAGTTCGGCATAATCCTGCTCAAGTCTGTCGCCCAAAAAATGAACTTTATTTTCCTGAGTACCGTACACTTTCAACAATCCATCAGCATAGGCCCAAAGACCAGAATTTTCATGAAAGTAAATCTTAGCACCTGCTTCTATTGTCAATTTCCCGTATGAATTAATTACAGCATAACCATAAATAACATAGGGCTTTTCACTTGTCCAGTTAATAGTTTCCAAACTATCAGCAACAATTTTATAAGGTGGAAATCCGGGAGTGTAGGTGTCAGCTAAAATATAATTTGCATTCTGCCCCCAGGCTACTAATTTTACACTTTGTTCGTTTCCATTTGTCAAAAAGCGCAACTGATCTTCAACCACAAAAGGCGAATTTGCATCAGTGGGGTTTATGGTAACCTTAGCAAATAAAAACAAACTATCGTTGCCATTAATCTCAATATCCGAAAAATTGCTTCCCGATTCACCATCAAAGTTTAACCTGAATTTTGAGGAGCCACCTCCCTCAAGCATAATATTGGATATCTTTAAACGGCTATTCGAGTTGTTGTAAATCATTAAGCGATGAGTGGCCGACCCAAGTGTGGTGAATACAGTATCAAAAATAATTGAGTCGTTTGAAAACTCCAACTTAAGCGAAGAATCATCGCTAACAATATCCTTCTTTTGACATGAATATGCAAAAGCAATTAACAGGATTAATATGGCAAACAAAAACTTTTTATACATAACTAAAAATCGAAGCGCAAAGATAATAATCAAATGCAATACGCCGTTTTTTGTTTATTATTGTATTTTTAACGCAAATATTAATGCATCATAAAATGAAATCTATTAAATTAATAATATTTGGACTGAGCATACTGCTCTCTTCAACTGTATTTGCTCAGTATGAAAACACTAGTGGCCAAAACAATAAAGAAAAAAAGACCCATAAAACGCCTTCTCTAAACAAATGGTTTGCAGGTGGAATGATT
>JAOZNY010000058.1:10762-13925 GCA_029933565.1 Bacteroidales bacterium | reverse complement strand
GCAAAAGATCCAACTTCATAATTGCCTAGATCAACAATTTCGGCAGTGGTACCATCAAACCTAATCAGTTCTGTTTCAGTAGCATCATACGAACCCTGGCTATCAGCCATACCAATATAAAGTTTCCCCTGGAATTCAATCATATCAGTAGGATACACATTCACTGACAAATCTTCTCCAATCAGGTCTTGCAGTTCAATAATATTAACATTTTCTTGAGCCTTTAGTATGTTTGAAGTGCTGAACACTAAAAACAATGCTAAAGTAATCTTCATAAATAAAGTAGTAGTTTTTTTCATTTGAAATTAATTTTAATTGGTTAGTTAGTTATTTATTGGTTTATAAAAAACCAAATATAAGGATTTAAATAGCAGAAGTCAAGTAGTTAACTGATTAATTAAGCCTACACTATTCATGCTGTAATTAAGTAAGTAGTTTTAATGGAACTATTCTGTAGAAAGATTATTATTATTCATAAATCTAGACTAATACTAAATTATACAATTTTGTTTTTTATAAGTTTTTAAATACTTTAATTTACTAACTTAGCCCGGACTATTTTAATGAGTAAATATTAGTATTAAAAACAATAAATAAGATGGATATAAATTGGGGAGACCTTTCGTTTGGATATTTCAAGACAGATTATAATGTAAGATGCTATTACCGCGATGGTAAATGGGGAGATTTGGAAATAAGCAGTTCTGAACACATAAATATTCACATGGCTGCTACAGGTTTGCACTATGGACAGGAAGCCTTCGAGGGATTAAAAGGCTATAGAGGAAAAGACGGGAAAGTAAGGCTTTTTAGATGGCAGGAAAATGCCAAACGTATGCGTGAGTCTGCTAAGGGCATAATGATGGCCGAAGTACCTGACGAACTGTTTGAGAAAGCATTAATGAAAGTTATTAAATTAAATGCAAAATATATTCCTCCATATGGAACAGGTTCTACTTTGTATTTCCGCCCTTTACTTTTTGGTAGCGGTCCGCAAGTAGGTGTAAAGCCAGCCGATGAGTATATGTTCATTATTTTTGTAACACCTGTTGGTCCTTATTTTAAGGAAGGATTTAAACCTGTTGCAATAGAGGTTGTTAGAGATTATGACCGTGCAGCTCCGCTGGGAACTGGGCATATAAAAGTAGGAGGTAATTATGCGGCAAGTCTTCGTCCGGGAGACAGAGCTCATAAAAATGGATTTGGTTCAGTATTGTTTTTAGATGCTTTGGAAAAGAAATATATTGATGAAGCAGGACCAGCCAACTTTTTTGGGATAAAGGATAATAAATATATAACACCACAATCAAAAAGTATTTTGCCTTCAATTACTAATATGAGCCTAGAGCAGATTGCAAAAGATATTGGATTGAAAATTGAAAGAAGGCCAGTTGCTTTTGAAGAACTTGAAACCTTTGAAGAAGCTGGTGCTTGTGGCACTGCTGCAATAATTTCACCAATAGGTAAAATTGTAGATCACGAAAGTGGAAAAACTATTAATTACGGAAAAGAGGCAGGACCTATTTCTACTAAGCTTTATGAAACCCTTAGGGGAATTCAGGAAGGTACTGTTGAAGACACTCATGGCTGGACAACGGTTATTGAGGGAATTTAGAATACTTCCATGTATTCTTGAGGAGTAAAAAACATAAAGTATGAAAAATCTAAAATTGTATCTTTTTGCTGTATTAACTTTTGTTTTTGCGGTTATACTTCAGGCTCAGGAAACTTGTAAAGTATTAGTACCTGAACTTGTTGGTACTTATATGGGTAAATGTAAAAAGGGTTTGGCCAATGGGAAAGGCAAGGCTGTTGGTACAGATACCTATGAAGGGAACTTTAGAAAAGGACTTCCAAATGGCGGCGGTACTTATACCTGGGCTTCAGGAGCAACCTATAAAGGCGATTGGGTTTATGGACTAAGAGATGGCGAAGGTGTTTATAAATTTGAATATGAGGGGAAGGATTCTATTCAGGATGGGATTTGGGATGGTGATATTTATAAAGGTAAGAAACTTAGAGGGCCATATGTAATCTATAAGGAATTTGTAACAAGTTATAGGTTTAAAAGGAGTGGCGATGGTGATCGTATTTTAATTGACCTTTGGTTAAATGGACAGATAAATAGAGATATTCTTGATTTCTCACTAATATCAACAAGTGGTACAAATTTTGAAATGGGAAGATCATTTGGGATTGAGAATATTGACTTCCCCATAATTGTGAAGGTAAAATATGTCTCATGGAATGCTGCCCATTCTTCACGTCACACTGCTACTTTTGAATTTGAGATTTCTGAAGCCGGAAACTGGCAAGTAAATATTACAAATTAATTAAATCTGCATCTTTTAGGTAGACACTCATTTCCATTTGCAGTTCCTCTGCATTCTTTCTGGCTGAAACAGCAAAGTCCTCATTATTTGAAGTATAAATAATGCCCCTTGAAGAATTTACTAACAAACCACAATGATCATTCATGCCATATTTAGCAACTTCTTTTAAACTTCCTCCTTGGGCGCCAACACCTGGAACCAGCAGAAAACTATCGGGTGCAGCATTTCTTACCGCAGTAAGCGATTCAGCCTTAGTGGCACCCACCACAAACATTATTTGATCGGTAGTTCCCCAAGTTTGTCCTGTTTTTAACACAGTTTCATAAAGTGCCTCATTATTATCTTTATCAGTTAAATACTGAAAATCGTTAGCACTTTTGTTAGAGGTTAATGCAAGTACTACCGACCATTTATCTTTGTACTTTAAAAATGGGGAAACAGTATCCAGACCCATATAAGGGGCAAGGGTAACAGCATCGAAATTATATGTTTCAAAAAAAGTTTTAGCATACATTGCAGAAGTATTGCCAATGTCGCCACGTTTTGCATCGGCAATTATTAATACTTCATTTGTTGTTTTACGAATATGTTCAACTGTTTTTTCAAGACTCTCCCAGCCTTTAGATCCCAGAGATTCGTAAAAAGCTATATTTGGTTTGTAGGCAACTGCTAGGTCATGAGTGGAGTCAATAATTTGTTTGTTGAACTCAAATATTGGATCATCAAAATCCAAAAGATGTTGAGGTATTTTATCAATATCAGTGTCAAGACCAATGCAAAGAAATGATTTCTTCTTTTTAATTATCCCAAATAATTCTTTTCTGTTCATT
>JAOZNY010000058.1:5188-10662 GCA_029933565.1 Bacteroidales bacterium | reverse complement strand
TCAAACTCTTCCTTCAATCTTTCGGCATTTTCAGCCATTTGTAGTTTATCAATAATATCTCCAATATCTCCACCAATAATTGCAGGTAAGTTATAGAGTGTTAAGCCGATGCGGTGATCCGTTACTCTTCCCTGTGGCCAGTTGTAAGTACGAATTTTTGCTGAGCGGTCGCCAGTAGAAACCATAGTTTTACGTTTAGTCGACATTTCTTCCAGATGCTTGGCGTATTCTCTTTCGTAAAGCCTGGTCCTAAGTACCTTCATGGCTTTAGCAAAGTTCTTTAATTGCGATTTTTCATCCTGGCAACTAACAACAATTCCTGATGGGATATGCGTAAGTCTGATTGCAGAATAAGTTGTATTAACTGACTGTCCACCAGGACCCGATGAGCAGAAAGTATCCTTACGGACATCTTTATCGTTTAATTCCACATCAAATTCATCAGCCTCCGGTAAAACAACTACCGATGCTGCTGAAGTATGCACTCTGCCTTGTGTTTCGGTTTGAGGTACTCTCTGAACGCGGTGAACCCCAGATTCAAATTTTAGTATTCCATAGGCTCCTTTTCCGGTAACATCAAAAACTATTTCTTTGTATCCACCTGCTGTGCCGTCATTTATATTTACAATACTTATTTTCCAACCTTTTGTATCACAAAACTTTTGGTACATGCGGTAAAGGTCGCCGGCAAAAATACTTGCCTCATCGCCACCTGTTCCGGCACGTATTTCCATAACGGCATTTTTATCATCTTCAGGATCTTTTGGAATCATTAAGATTCGGATTCTTTCTTCAAGTTCTAATGTTTTAGGCTCCAGTTCATCTATTTCTTCCTTGGCCATTTCCCTGAAATCAGGGTCTTTTTCATTTTTTAAAATGTCTTTTGCACTCTCAATATTACTAATTAGAGTTTTGTATTCCTTATAGGCCTCAACAACAGGTTCAAGATCTTTGTAATCTTTGTTTATTTTAATAAACCGCTTCATGTCGGAATGTACATCAGGATCGCTCATCTGCTCAGCAAGTTCTTCCCAGCGATTTTTTATTATTTCAAGTTTATCTAATATTTCCACTTCTTATATTTTGAGGTGCAAAAGTAACAAATTTCGGGCTAGGTAAAGATGAGTTTGTTTGGAAACAAGGTGCTGAGGTCTTGGCCTAAAAATTATAGCGTGAATGGCTTAATAATTCGTTAAAATGTAATGTTCAGGCCGGCATATAGTTGCGATGCTAATGCATCGCCAGTAGTAGAGGTTATTTTTTGACCTTTCTTGAGTGATCTGGAAAAATGGAGTTTAAAGGGAAATCAACAAAATAAATTTTTATTTTAGTGATTTCATTCCTTTTAGATTTTACTCCTCAACAAATACTAAGCCTTCCAAATATGAGCCATCAGGCTGAACCACTTTAATTACAAAATTGCCTGCTAGCATTCCGCTTAGGTTTAATTGTGAACCATCCAGATTTTTTATTATTTCTGTACATGAAACGCCGCCTTCAGTTTTTCGCCAGATCTTTATTTTAAAGGTATTTTCATAATCATTTTCATCGAGTGGAATTTCTTCAAACCGCGAAAAATAATCACAACCGTTGCCTATAACACCATAAAACTTAATTGGTATTGGGCTGCCAAATGCTACAGTATCAGGATGTACAATGCTGTCAATTAATATTACTGTTTCGGTAAACGTAGGTTCATCATCTTTTTTACATGAACTAACGCTAACAACAAAACCTACAATAATCAGGGTAATTACAAAATAATACTTTTTCATTTCTTTTCTTTTTTATTTACGATAACGTACAAATTATATGCCTAGTATTTTAGCATCAACATAAAATGTATTTTTTATTTCAATATCTGTGTCTTGTGAGATAAATTGCCTGGTAACAGTTTTAGTGTTAAGCTGATATTTGTCAGCCTTAATATATTCTTTCAAGTCATCACTGCTGGTTTCTAACTCAATTGTTTTTAATCCGCTTTGAGGAATATCAGTAAGCCATGCCACTCTTTTTTCGGCAATGCCATCGGCACTAATATAAATTTCAATTTCTTTTAAGAAGTCAAAACTGGCATTTGCAGGCGAACTAATTGTCATGCTCATTTTTGTCATAACAATTTCTTCGATTAGGTTTTTGGCAGTATTGTTCGATTCAAATTCTGTTTCTGAATTTGTTGGAATATTTGGTGTCCAGATGTCAATAGGAATATCTATTCCAAAGGTGGCAGGAATAGTTATGGAAGAAGTATAGTCCATATTGAACTGCGTTAACTTATCCACTTCCTTACATGAAAATGTCAATAAAAGCAAACCGAGTAAGACTACTGTTATCTTTTTCATACTACTTATTTTATTATTGTTAGGCAAAAATACAAAACAACTAAATATTAATAAATTTAAGCATTACGCTTAGTTTGTTTCATCATATCAAAATAATCATTTGTTTCTTTTATAATTACTCCCGACAGTAGCAATAGAGCAATGAGGTTTGGTATGGTCATGAATGTTATAACCATATCAACAAAGTGCCAAACAAGATCAAGTCCCCAAATTGAGCCCAGAAATACAAAGCCGCCATAAAGGAAACGGTAAGGCATTATTGCTTTTTCGCCCAAAAGATAGTTTGCAGCCCTTGTTCCGTAATACGACCAACTAATTAGAGTGCTAAAAGCAAATAGGAAAATTCCACCTGCAATAATATGTTTTCCTACACCTGAAATTCCAATGCCTGAAAGACCATCTTCCATGGCTATAATTGTCATTTCAACCCCTGCAGCCCCCGATTGCCATGCTCCTGTAGTTACAATCATCAGGGCGGTTAAAGTACAAATAATGAGTGTGTCAACAAGAGGTTCCAGCGAAGCTACAAGTCCTTCACGAACAGGATATTTTGTTTTTGCTGCTGCGTGTGCGATGGGTGCAGAGCCTTGTCCTGCCTCGTTTGAAAACAATCCTCGTCGAACTCCCCAAACCAGAGTCATTATGAATGTAGAGCCTATAAAACCTCCGGCAGCAGCCGAGCCGGTAAATGCACTTGTAATTATTAATGAGAATGCCTGTGGGATTTCAGAGAAATTTGCTACTAATACCAAAGAAGTTGCCAAAACGTAAGTAACTGCCATAAATGGAACTAGTTTAGAAGTGACTTCTGAAATTCTTTTGAGTCCACCAATTATTATCAATAAAACAAAAGCAGTAACTGTGAGGCCTGTGTAAAGAACAGGAATATTATAGTTTGTATTAATGGCGTGCGCAATTGAGTTTGCCTGTGCCATATTTCCTGTTCCCAGCGAGGCAAGAATAGTTGCTACAGCAAAAACTCCAGCTAAAACTTTTGCAAAAACTGGCCAGTTATAAACCTCTGTTATTCCTTTTTTTATGGAGTACATTGGTCCGCCGGAAACAGTACCATCAGAATTAAAACTACGGTATTTATGCGAAAGTGTAGTTTCTGCATATTTTAAAATCATTCCCAGAAACCCTGTTACCCACATCCAGAAAATAGCACCCGGACCTCCCCAGTAAATGGCCAGAGAAACTCCAACAATATTACCTGTTCCAACCGTTGCCGATAGTGCAGTCGTAAAAGCCTTAAAACTGTTTACATCTCCTTTAACATCATCTTTGTCGTATTTACCTGAAACTATTTGGATGGCATGCCAAAGTTTGGTGACATTTAAAAACCTTAGCCGGATAATAAAATACAGACCTGTTGGAATTAGCAATAGTAGTATTGCATATCCTCCAACGTAATTATTATACCAAACAATACCATTATCAATACTCTCTAAAAAATTACCCATGTAATTAGTTTTCTTATTTAAAATGAATCAGGCAAAGATGATAAAATTTATTGATAATTATCAGAGAATTTGCAATGTTAAAAACATGTTAAAATGATTTATATACAATTGTAATTCAGATATAAAGGTATTTTTGGAATCAAAAGTAATATCTAATGACAATAGCCTTAAGGATACTTTTCCTTAATATCCTAATTTCATCTTTCTATTTCCAAACTGCAGCAAGCACTATCGATAGTTTGAAGTCTCGGTTAGTTACAGTTTCGGAGGCTGAAAAAGCGAAGATATTGTGCGACTTATGCTGGGAGTATCGCTTTATTTCAACTGATTCGGCGTTGTACTATGGTAACAGAGCACTAACTATAACTACAGAAAATAGTAATAGCCAGGGACAAGCACAAGCATATAATGATATGGGTATAATTTATCTTGATATAGGTAGTTTTGAAACCGCACTTGATTTTTTTGGTAAGTCGATGTTAATTAGGGAGGAAATGGGTGACAGCATGGGAATGGCATCACTTTACAATAAAAATGGAATAGTCTTCCAAAAAAAAGGCGAACTTAACAAAGCACTTGAAAATCAGTTGAAGGCACTTGAAATTTACGAATTCATGAAGCATGAGCGTAATGTGTCGTACTGTTTAAATAATATAGCAATTATTAGTTTTAATATTGGTAATCTGGAAACATCGCTTAAATATCATGAACGGGCTTTGCTAATCCGTAAAAAATTAAATGATGAATATGGAGTAGCTGCTTCCTTTGGTAACATTGCAAATGTGCTCGATGCAATGGGTAAAACAAATGAGGCAATTACTAATTATGAGCAGGCACTTGAAATATTTCGCAAACTAGAGGATAAAGAGGCCGTTAGTGCTCAATTGAGCAATTTGGGTGTAATTTATATTACAAAAACACAATATCAGAAGGCTCTCGTATATTTGAATGAGTCACTTAATCTGCGCGAAATGCTTGGTAATAAAAAGGCAATAGCCTCATCAATGCTAAAAATAGGTGAAATATTTATAAACCTGAAAGATTATGAAAAGGCATATTATTATATAAACAAAGCACGGGTGCTGGCAGTTGAAATTGATGTTATTGAAGAAATTGTCCAAAGTTATTTTGATCTTACTAAACTTTTTAACCTTGTTGGAGAGGTCGACAGCACTTATAAATATCTAAATCTGTATACAATTACTAAAGATTCAGTTTATAATGCACGCTTGAACCAACAACTAATTGATGCTCAGACAAAATATGATGTTGAGCAAAAAGATAAAGACCTACAATTATTCAAAAGTAAAACGGAATTGGGTGAAACTCAGTTAAAGCAGAAGAAAACTGAAATATGGTTATTGATCTTTGTAATTATCTCGATTATAGGAGCCGCTATATTTATAATCTTCCGTAGAAAGCAAAAACAAAAGGAGATTATGAATACTGCCACCATTTACCATAATGAGAAAATGATGCTTGCTGTAATTAATGGTCAGGAAGAAGAAAGAAGAAAAATAGCCAGAGAATTGCATGATGGTGTGGGACAGTCGCTTGCGGGTATTAAACTTAACTGTATGAATTTATCTAATGAAGGGGATAAAGGCAAAGTACAACTTGATATTTTACATATGCTCGATAATGCTTCATCTGAAGTAAGAAATATTTC
>JAOZNY010000058.1:0-5088 GCA_029933565.1 Bacteroidales bacterium | reverse complement strand
GGCTTTGATACAGAAGAGTATCTTGGGAATGGTATAGGTTTGATGAATATTGAAAGTAGGGTGGAGGCTTTAAAAGGAAATATGAATTTTGAATCTTCACCTGATAATGGAACAGAAGTTACAATAAGAATACCTATTAAATGACAGAAATTAAGATACTTATAACCGACGACCATCAAATTATTGTGGATGGATTAAAATCACTGGTAAATAGTTTGAAAGGCTGCGAAGTGGTTGCTGTGGCAAATAATGGCAGAGAAGCAATTGATATTTTAAAAATTCTAAGTGTCGATATTATTTTAATGGATATTGATATGCCGGTATTAAATGGTTTGGATGCTACAAGAATAATTAAGGCAAAATACGACGGAGTTAAAATTTTAATCTTGTCGATGCATTCGCAACAAGGAATGATAAAAAATTTAATGGAAATAGGAGTTGATGGCTATTTATTGAAAAACTCCTGTAAAACAGAACTTGAAAACGCAATAAAACAAGTAGCAAGTGGAGGACAATATTTTTCGCCTGGAGTAACCCATAGTTTAATGGCAAAAAATGTAAATACTGAGATTACTGGAGGAGTAGAACTTACCAAAAGGGAAATTGAAATATTACAATACATTGCTGATGGATTTTCAAACAAAGAAATTGGAGAAAAACTCTTTATTAGCCATCGTACCGTAGATACCCACAGAACTAATTTAATGAAAAAATTAGAAGTAAAAAATATTGCAGGCCTAATAAGTTATGCCATAAAAAATGGTATTGTCCAATAAAATACTCATTTCTAAGTAAGAAGTCGTAGAGATTTACGGCTTTCACACTATTTATTGTCTGTTTTCTAGTAATACTTTTGCGTTGTAATTGTATAAATATCTCGGCATAAACTTTTTTAAGTTGCTAAAAGAAACTTTCACAGAGTTGCTTCCTTGATTAATATCTTAAAATTGCTTTGAGGTTTATACAATTATGAAGGCGCAATTCTGTGATTTTTTTTAAATCTAAAAATAATGAATATGAAAGCAGGAAAAATTTTAATGTTAGTTGTTTTAATCTCATCAATTGCATTTACATCATGTAAAAAAGATGATGACACTGGCGATCCATCAACAGGAAATGGATCAATGACTTTAAAGCATGCAGGAACCTCATGGAATGCATCGCTTGCAGTGCAGGCCGTTAATACAAATGGAGTTATTAATGTAACAGGTAGTGACTCAGAAGCTAGGCAGGCAGCAATAACTTTGTTTGGTGTTAGTAGTCCGGGAACCTATAAAATAGAAATGGGTGCACAGCATTCAGGCAGATGGACAGAGGGCGCAGATCCAAGCCAGACCTATGTGTCAAATGGTGTTATTGGCACAGGTACAATTACTATAACCGAATTAAGTGATACAAAAATAAAAGGTTCGTTTAGTTTTGAGGCTTTTAATACAGCACAAACATCGAAAAGTATTACTGAGGGTGCGTTTGATGTAACTTTTTAGTGTTTATCTTCCTCCTTCGAGTATATTTTTCATATGCTCAATTTGTTCTGCAGTACCAAGAACGAATAATTTAGAATCTGGAATAAGTTTGGTGTCGGGTGAAGGGTTAATGATTACTTCGCCCGATACTGTTTTAAAACCAATAATATTTGCTCCTGATTTTCTCCTGATACCAATTTCTTTAATTGGTTTATGAAGCAAATCTTCGGGTACATCGCTGCACATAATTTCCATTAATTGAGTGGCCTGGTTGCTATGAATTGTAAGGTGCTCAAGAAATTCAACAACATCTGGTTTGGCAACAAGTGTTGCCATGTGAGCACCACCAACCCTTTCGGGCATAACTACGCTGTCAACACCAGCCATTTTTAGTTTTTTCTCACTGCTTTCGCTTGAAGCGCGACTTATAATTTTCAAACCTGGGTTAAGTGAACGTGCAGTTAAAACTACGAATAGGTTATCAGCATCATTTGGAAGAGTACTTATTAATGACTTTGCTGTTTTTATATCTGCCTTTTCAAGAATTTCATCTTGCGTGGCATCTCCTTCAATAAACCTAATTGGTGTACCCATGTTATTTATTACAATCTCATGACTTTCGTCAACAACAATAAGGCTGTTACCAAGACTTATTAATTCACTTACAACTTGACCGCCACTTCGACCATAGCCCACAACTACAACATGATTTTTCATTTTTGTTTTCCTCCTCATTTTATTGTATCCACCATAAAAAAAACTCAACTGGTTTTGAAATAGGTTTTGAGAAATGGAAGTAATGAAATACGCCAAAACTCCTAAACCACCAAGTATTAACACTGCAGTAAAAAGTTTCCCTATATCTGAAAGATGCTGAACTTCGCCAAAGCCAACTGTGGTTACTGTAATTATTGTCATATAAAGTGCATTAACAAAGGAATAGTCATCAATCAGCATATAGCCAACAGTACCTATAATTATTAGTAATAGTGAGTAAAGACCTGCTACTAATACATTTTTATTTCTTTTTAAATCCACTTTAATTGAGTTTGTATTTGGTTTTGCAAAATTAATAAAAATTTATGTGTGTTATTTGAGATAATAGATTTGAATCGCAGGCTTTCAATTCCTTATACGATATTGACAGTTAATTAGAAAATGAAAATATTTTCAGAAGTAAAAATTGTTTAGATATTACCACATAATCTAATAATTATTCTTTTTCTGAGAGGTTTTTATGTTTTGGTTGCCAGGGAAATCTTCCTTCAAGTTCAACTTGCAACGACATGCTTAAGAATGTACGGATAATAACAATTATTCCCAGAATAACAACAGAACTTAGTGTTGGTTCTGCAACAACAGTATACATTATATCTGCTGCAATCAGTATTTCCAATCCCAGAAGAATTGATTTTCCTAGTGACTGACGCAGTTTAATGTAATTGTCAAAATTCTTTTTACCTAAAGATATTATAAACTTTAACAGCGAATATACGGCTCCAAAAAAGATTGTCAAAATTCCCATAGCCTCAACAATTTGTGCTATTACTTCAATATATGTTTTAAAATTTTCCATTTTTAAAATTAATTACAAAACCTATTTATTTTAACTGTTGTTTTTTTCTAATGTATTTGAATACGTGACAAAGATATTAATTCAATGAATCAAAACTTGTTTGACAATTAATTGTTGATTTCAACACCATTGATAATAAACTACAATTTACTCTTTTTTATTCATTAGTTTATGTCCAATTCTACATTCCAGGCAGCGCCTGTTGGTGCAATATTCTTTATAAAGTTGGATTAGTGCCTGAGACTGAAATGCATTAGATGCCCTAATATTATTCTTGGAAAAATTTCTGGTAATTAAACTGTTTTCGGCCTTTGTTTTTTCCAGCCATTCAATTGAGCATTTTTTTAGGATTGGCATATTGTTTATCTGTCCATAAGTAAACATAAAAGGTACTATCGTATTAATAATCAGTAAATCAATGGAAGCTATACCCAAAACTTTTTTCGATTTCTTTTTGCTTATTTTGTCAAACCTATAGTGATGTTCCCAATATTCTGATGAATATGTTTTAAACAGACTAATAACTGTTTGTAGGTTATCAGTTTCAAATATTCTTGTTAAAAAACCATCAGATTTTTGAATAAATGAGGCAAATTGTGAGATGCGAATTGTTGGGAAGTTGGAAGGTCTGAGGCGCATAAATTTCCAGAGTTTCCTGTCGATGGGCTTTAAGTTATATTTATGTGATAGGAAAAGGTATTCCCTTTTTAATTGATTTGGATAGTCATCGGAATAATCTTGATCTAAGAATCCTGCCTGTCCGAAAAGTATTGCTTCAATTTGTAAGAGGTTGTCTCTGTGTTTGCTTAATATGCTTAGCGGTGTGTTTGCAGCCATAAGTTCAAAGGCTGTTGAGTTGGTATTAAAGCCAAAGCCCTTTGCCAGTTTATGATAAAAGGTTTCCTGAAGGTCGAATTTATTGGTTTCAAGTTCGTCTAAGATAATTTCACTTCTTTTCTCTAATCGTTCAATAGTAAGTTTATCGAGCCAGTTGTGAAGGTCGAAATGTCCTACCTTAGAAATCTCGTTCTCACAGGCTATCCAGGTTCTTGCCGACAAAAACCCATTGTAAGTATTAATAATGGTTTTATCAAAATTGTTTTTTAACTGTAAACAAGGAATAATTTCGCCATTATTTCTATTTATTGGTTTATCATCTTTATAAACCACGTGCAGAATAATATTATCATAGGCTTTGTCATCAGTATGCCCATGTTTGTCCCAGTCCGATGAATTTACATGAATTTCAACATTACCAGCCCATGTTTTGTCACCAAGTTTTATCCTAGCATTAAAGAAATCAGGACCACTATCGAAGTTTCTTTCTCCCGGTTTAATAATTGTAATATCTTCATTTTGTTGAGTTATCATGTTTGGGCTAAACAGTCGCTGCGACCATAAATAGATAAGAAAGTCTTCTTTCATTGTAATAGTTTTATTAGTGTATGTTTACAAAAACATGTGGTTAACATTAATATTTTGTTTGTGGTTTAAAATTGTTTAATTACTTTTGCATTAAATAAATCATGCTTTATGATAAGTGAGCAAACATTGGTTTCCGGAATTGAGCATAAAGTTAGGAAATTAATTGAAATTAACTTATCTTTGAAGCAAGAAAATTTAAAGTTGACGTCCATACTTGATAATGTTGAAAAAGAAAAAACCTTTATCAGTGAGGAGTTAGACGATAAAAAAAATAAATTATTTAACTATACATTAGCAAATACGCTTGGAAAAGAATTAGGAGTTGAAGAGGGCAAAAATAAAATCGATAAGCTTTTAGAAGAGATAGATCAGTGTATTGCAGTATTAAGCGATTAAACGTATTCGTTTATTTTGTGTGAGCGAGAGTAAAATTAATATAAATGTTTCCATTGCCGGCAGACCGTACAGTCTCAGCATCGAAAGAGATGATGAAGAAAGTGTTAGGGAGGCTGCAAAAAAGGTTAACCAGGCAATAAGGGAGTATTCAGATGCGTTTGAATACAAAGACCATCAGGATTTGTTTGCAATGATGGCTTTGCAGTTCGCTACAAACTCAATACA
>JAOZNY010000057.1:4779-13939 GCA_029933565.1 Bacteroidales bacterium | reverse complement strand
GCCATTTACGATGCTTGTGGTGGAACACTTTTGTCGTGTAATGACGATAATGGCCCAGTTTGTACAGGGACAAATTCAAGCATAGAAATTGTTGTTGCATCGGGAACTACTTACTATGTACAAGTAAGTGGCAATAACGCATTATCGGGCAGTGGAGACTTAACAATTTCAGTTACTCCCATAATAAATAATGATGATTGTGCCGGTGCCATTGCTATTAGCGAAGTAACAGATTTAGTTTTTAATACAAGCACTTTTACTGCCAGTGGTGTAACTCCAAGTTGTGGTGGTTCAACTCCAATTGATATTTGGTATGCTTATACGCCATCGTTTAGCGGAACAGCAAGTTTTGATCTTTGTGGTAGTAGTTATGATACGCGTCTTGCAATTTACGATGCCTGCGGAGGAACCGAACTTGATTGTAATGATGATGACGGACCAGTTTGTTCAGGGCTTAATGCCAGTATTTCAATGTCCGTTACTTCAGGAAATACTTACTACGTACAAGTTAGTGGTTATAGTAATAATACAGGGGCAGGAGACTTAACAATCTCAATTGTTCCAATAAATGATGATTGTGCAAATGCAACTGCGATTTCAGAAGTAACAGATTTAGCATTTAATACAACGGCAAGAACAGCTAGTGGGGTAACACCTTCTTGTGGCGGTACAACACCCATCGACATTTGGTATGCCTATACGGCTTCTGTTACAGGAACTTCAACTTTTGATTTATGTGGCAGCAGTTTTAATACACGTATTGCAATTTATGATGCATGCGGTGGAACAGAATTAGCCTGTAATGACGACAATGGACCTATTTGCACAGGAACCAATGCAAGTATTTCAATGTCAGTTAATGCAGCAACAACTTACTACGTACAAGTTAGTGGATTTAATGCACTTACAGGAGCAGGAGATCTTACAATTACGAATATTGGTACTAATGATGATTGTGCAAATGCAACTGTTATCAGTAGTGTTTCCGATCTTCCTTTTTCGACTACAGCAGCAACTTCCGGTGGTGACACTCCCAGTTGTGGTGGAACGGCTCCCATTGATATTTGGTTTTCCTATACACCTACAAGTTCAGGAACTGCAAATTTTGATTTGTGTGGGAGTAGTTACGATTCTCGCCTGGCAATTTGGGATGCTTGTGGTGGAACAGAGTTAGGTTGTAATGATGATAATGGACCTGCCTGTTCAGGAACTAATGCCAGTATTCAAATGTCGGTTACGGCAGGAACAACTTACTATATTCAGGTTGGTGGTTATAATTCATACGTTGGCACCGGCGATCTTACTGTTTATATTTTAGGGGCTAATGCTGGAATTTGGATTGGCACAACTGATAGTGACTGGGATACAGGTGGGAACTGGTTTGATGGTAATGTTCCAACTTCTTCTGATGATGCTCAAATAAATTCAGGGGCACCAAATTACCCTGATGTAGATGAAACTGCCTACTGTAATAATTTGTTAATTGGTGACGGAGGTTCCGTAACTATTTCTACTGGCTCAAACCTTAGTGTTGCTGGTGATGCTAACTGTGATGGTGATTTAGTAGTTAATGATGGGGTTTGTACTATTACCGGAGATTTAAACAATACTTCTACTGCTTTGGTAGATGTGAATGGTGGAACTTTAGAGATGGACGGATGGTATGAAACTGGATATTTTACCTGGGCCAGAGGAGTAGTTGAACTTTCAGGTGGAATAATTAATGTTACAACTAATGTTGCTATGGCTAATGCCGGTGGCAATAGTGTTATGGATGGCCCTTTTCAACTTAATATTGGTGGTACTGTTCAAATGCAATCTTCTTCTTTTAACGTAATAAGTGGAGGAACAATTTCTATGACAGGATCAGGTTATGTATTGCCTTCTTCTGGAACAGGAATCTTTGCTGCCTTTAATCTGATTGTAAATGCATCAGGTACATACGTATTCTCACGCGATGCCACATTTAATAATGATAGTATTGTAAACAACTTTGATATTCAGGCAGGAACAGTTCAGTTTTTAAGCGATGATGGAACAGGAATGCCTGATAACTTTTATGTAGGTAACGATATTTCTGTTTCAGTTGGTGCAAGCGTAAATGCTAATGTAAACAGTGAAATGGTATTAGTAGGAAATCTAGCGAATAATGGAACATTTTCTCATAATTCAGGGATGTTTGTATTTGATGGTAATACTACTATTAGCGGGACATCAATAACTTCTTTTGGAAATACAACAATTAACAGCGGCAAAACTTTAACAGCACTTAATCTGGGAACGGTAAATATTGGTGGTAATCTTACTGATAATGGAGTATTTAATCATAACGATGGCACTTTGGTGCTTAATGGAGTTAGCCAGACAATTTCTGGAACATCATCAATGGACTTCAATAATCTAACCATTAATGCAGGAAGTACTACTACTTTTAGTTCATCGGGGCATATTCTTGAAGGTGTTTTAAAAAGTGATGGAACATTAAATACAGGAGCTTACCTTACCTTAAAGTCTACTGCCACGCAAACTGCACTTATTGATGGTAGTGGTATTGGAACTGTTTCAGGAGATATTAATATGGAACGTTATCTGGTGTCATCTTTTGGTTATCATTATATTAGTTCACCATTTACATCAGCAACAGCAAACGAGTTTTCACCTTATGTTGATCTTGCAGCTAATTTTCCACCACTCTATCGTTACGATGAAAACCGAACATCTTCAGGATGGGTAAATCATTCTACTCCCACAAATATTCTTAATCCACTTGAAGGTTATGCATTAAATTTTGGAGATGCTACTGCACAATTAACATTTGAGATGACAGGAGCTGTAAACAATGGAATAATTACACCTTTAACCTTATACAATCACAATCAAACATATACACTTGGATTTAACCTTGTTGGAAATCCGTATCCTTCGCCAATTGATTGGGATGCAGTAAGTGGATGGACTCTGAGCAATATTGATGATGCTGTTTATTATTTCAATCCTAGTGCAACTGACCAATATGGAGGAACCTACAGTAGTTATATAAATGGTATTTCAAGCGATGGTTTGGCAAACAGTATTATTCCATCAATGCAAGGCTTTTTCATTCATGTTACGGATGGAACTTATCCCGTTACAGCATCCTTTGGAACTAATAACGATGTAAGGGTAAATAATTTGGCTCCAACATATCATAAAAGTATTAGTTTGAATGAATACCCATTATTTAGATTTTGTGCGTACTACCCAGATAAATCTGACGTTTGCGATGCATTGGTCGTTTATTTTAATGAAGATGCCTCTGAATTATTTGAGAAAAATCTGGATGCTTTAAAGATAAAAAATACTGATATTAATGTACCTAATATTTCATCAATCTCTGCTGATGGAAGAGAACTTTCAATTTCATCAATTTCTTACTCAGTTGATAGTATTAACATTATCCCATTGTCATTACAAACAAATCAGGATGCAACAGTTTCATTCTTTGCACGCGATATTCAAATGTTTCCTGACGATATGCAGATTTATTTGAAAGATGCAGAAACAGGAGCCTATCACGATTTACGTTTGAATAGAGATTATAAAATAACTATTAATGCCGGGGATTATAAAAATAGATTTTCCATTGTTTTTAGCCAGAAGGATTTACAATACCAACCGGGTGTTGGTGAGTATTACTATGCCTACAGCCTTGGGACTATATTATATATTTACACCAATTTTCCAATTGAATCGAAAACTAATGTTAGCCTAATAAATTTAGCAGGCCAGTTTGTTTGGGAAGGTGAAGTATTTGGGAACGGCTATCATGAAATTAAAACAAATGTTAATCAGGGTTTTTATATTTTAAGGTTGCAATCCACTTATGGAAGTTATTCAACTAAACTATTATTATTTAACAAATGATAAAAAGTAAAAATAGAATTATTAATAAATTGCTTGCTAAATTAATAATAGTGATGGCAATTTTGTGTTTCGCACAGTCGGAATTAATTGCTCAGGAGCAGCCCCCCCGACCAATTGCAATTTATGTTTCGCCGGTTCAAAATCTGAGTTTTGGAGCTATTATTTTAGGACCAACTGGTGGTGATGTTATTATCTATCCAAATGGATCGCGTGGCTCAACAGGCGATATTGTTTTAGCCGATTTTGGGTTTACTTATTCCTCGGCCTTAATAGAAATTGAGGCTAACCCGGGAACACTTGTCACAATTTTAAACGGCCCTGATGCTCTGCTAACAGGAAGTAATGGTGGCACAATGTCAATGCATATTGGGAACTCCGACCCTACGTCACCCTTTGTTACTACAGCCGCATACCCTACGCGAACCTATGTAAGAATAGGGGGTGTTTTAACCATCGGCTCTTCAATTGCAAATCCAGCAGGTGCGTATAGCGGAAGTTTTCAGGTAACATTTATTCAGGAATAAACCCACATTTGATAATTAATGACATGTAAAATTGCATACATATTGAAAACTAAACCTTTAAACTATATTAGGTTTAGTTTTTTATTTAGTTTGCTTGCAATTATACTATTGTCTGTTTTGCCTAAAAATCTATTATCGCAGGATGAACCTGAGTTTTTTGAAACATCAATCTTTTTAGATGTTTATCGTTTGGGTGGCACCGAAATTCCATCAGTTATTGGAAACGATAAACTGTTTCTGTCAGTTAGTGACTTATTTTCTTTTTTAAGAATAAAAAATACTGCAACGAGTAATTTTGAAAGTATTAGCGGTTTTATTATTGATGAGAAAAATACTTACGTCATCGATAGGTTAAACAACCTTATAAAGTATGGTGATAAAACATACTATCTGGAGCCCGGCGACTTAATTCGAACAGAAACAGGTCTTTTTTTGAAATCCGATTATTTTGGTGAAATCTTTGATTTGGATTGTAGTTTTAACTTCAGGAACTTATCGGTAAAACTGGTAACAACACTTGATTTGCCTGCCATCAGGGAAATGCGTCTGGAGAATATGCGTAATAATGTAAAGCAGCTAGAAGGAGAGGTGCAGGCGGATACAAATATAAAAAGGTCGTATCCAGCATTTAGTTTTGGAATGTTCGACTGGTCGATTAATTCAGCACAGAGGATTGATCAACTTTCAAATACAAGGATAAACCTAGGAATAGGCTCTGTTCTTTTTGGGGGAGAAGCAAATGTTGTTTTAAACTATAATACAGCTGGTGAGTTTAAAGAAAAACAACAGTTTTACCAATGGCGTTTAGCAAATAATGATTTTAAAGTAGTTAAACAGGTTTTGGTTGGTAAGTTAAACCCATATTCCACTTCCTCAATTTTTGATCCCCTGATAGGAATTCAATTAACCAATACACCTACTTCATACCGACGTTCGTATGGGTCGTATGTTTTAAGCGATTATACTAAACCTGGTTGGACGGTTGAACTTTATGTAAATAATACTCTTGTTGATTATCAGGTGGCTGATGCATCAGGTTTTTTTACATTTGATGTTCCTTTGGTTTATGGAAATACTCAGGTTACACTTAAATATTACGGTCCCTGGGGTGAAGAACGTACATCCGAAAGAGATATTAATATACCTTTTAGTTTTGTTCCGAAAAATGAATTAGAGTACAGAATTACAGGAGGTGTGATTGAAGATTCTGTATGGAGTAAATATTCACGTGGTGAACTTAACTACGGACTTGGGAGATATTTAACTGTGGGAGGTGGTGTTGAGTATTTGTCAACGGTTACTTCTGGAAATTTCATGCCATTTCTAAACACTACTCTAAGTTTGGGAGGAAGACTGTTGTTTGCCGGAAATTATACCCATGGGGTTCAGACAAAGGGAGTTTTAAGTTATAGTTTTAAGTCGGGTTTGCAATTTAATGCTGAATACACAAATTATGTTGAAGGACAAACTGCCATTAATTACAATTATAGTGAGGTAAGAAAAGCCTCAGTAACATGGCCAATTAGAACTTCTGATTTTTCGTTGCTGACAAAGTTTAGTTTTAATCAATATATTTTACCCTCCACCCAATATACAAATGCAGAGTTTTTAATTTCAGGTAATGTTTTCGGGGTAGGAACTAATTTAACAACATTTGCTATTTTTTCTGAAAATCCAAAACCATATATTTATTCTAATTTATCGCTAGCATTTAAAGTATTTAAAGATGCGTATGTAAGGCCTCAACTCCAGTACGATTTCACTAATAGTAAATTTATTTCTGCAAAAATTGAGATTGAGAAGAGGGTTTTTCGTATAGCTTACCTTACTGCCTCCTACGAAGAAAATATGTCGAGTAATATTAGGAACTTTCAAATAGGGATGCGTTTTGACCTGTCATTTGCACAAGCAAGTTTTTATTCCAGAGTTGGAACTGCCGGTGTTACTTTCTTTGAAACAGCAAGGGGAAGTCTTCAGTTTGCACCTAATGCCGGTTACGTAAATGCAACAAACCGTACAAATGTTGGCATGGGTGGAATTATAATTATCCCATTCCTCGACCTAAATAATAATGGCAAGTACGATAAAAACGAATCAAAAGTAATGGGTCTCGAACTAAGGGTTAGGGGTGGAAATATGCAACAACGTGAGAAGGATACAATAATTGTTGTTTCACAATTGGAGGCCTATGTTAATTACTTTATTGAAATGCGCTTGAGCAATTCTGATAATATTGCATGGCAACTAAAAGTTAAAACGATGAATGTTACTGTTAATCCAAACCAGATGCGGACTATTGAAGTTCCGGTTACAGTAGCAGGAGAAGCCACAGGTATGATAGAACTTAAAACCGACAAAGGAACACAGGGCTTAGGTAGAATAACCGTTAACTTTTATGATAAGTACAATAAGTTAGTAGCCTCAACTTTATCAGAGGGCGATGGATATTTTAGTTACTTAGGCTTAATTCCTGGTTATTATACTGCTGCTGTTGATAGTGAGCAGTTAAAGCGACTAAATATGGAAGTAAGTCCAAAGGTGCTTACATTCAAAATATCACCATCAATTGATGGTGACTATGTTGAGGATCTTAACTTTACAATTGTAAAAACAGATTCAGACTAATCGCGTCTTCTTCTCTTATCATTTCTTTTTCTGAAATCGCCCTTCTTATTATTTCCAAAACTGTCACTTCTTCTTTTAGATGATCTTCTTGGACGGTCGCCTTCAGATGCTGGCTTGGCAACCTGTACTGCAAGTTTTACACCCGAATGGCGGCTATCTTTAAATGAACCAAGTATTAGTTCTTCAAATTCCTGATCCACTTCGAAGAAAGAGAAATTTCTAAGGATTTCTATTTTACCAATCTCAATATCTTGAGTATTTGTTTCATCGTTAATTATGCCAATAAGTTGAGGAACTCTAAGCCTTTGCTTTGAACCAAGGTTTATAAAGAATCTGGTAAAACCTTTTGCAGTTTTTCTATTCCCTTTGTAGTCTCCTCTCTCCCCTCTATCTGCTTTTAAATTAAGATCTTTAGCATTTTTGTAATATTCCAGGAATCTTTGGAATTCCACTGTCACAAATCTTTTAAGCAAGTCATCGCGATCGAGCCAGGAAAGTTTTTCATTTATAGCAGGCATAAATGGTTCTATCTGATCTTCGTCAACTTCTACCTTCTCAATCTTGTCCATCAGGCTGTAAAGTCGCTTCTCACAGATTTCCTTCCCACTTGGTAATAATGAATGCTCAAATTTTTTGCCAACCAGTTTTTCCAGTTCATTAATTCTTCTTCCTTCACGTCCGTGAGTAATACTAATAGAAATTCCATGTTTTCCTGCTCTTCCGGTTCTTCCACTGCGGTGGATATAAACTTCGGGGTCGTCGGGAAGGTTGTAGTTTAAAATATGAGTAAGATCTGCAATATCAAGACCACGCGCTGCTACATCAGTTGCAACAAGAAGTTGAAGTTGCTTCTTTCTAAATCTCTGCATTACATTATCGCGCTGCGCTTGCGATAAGTCACCATGTATTGCATCGGCGCTGTAGCCGTCGTTCATCAGTTTTGCTGCTACATCTTTTGTTTCGTGGCGGGTACGGCAAAACACAATACCATAGATATTTGGATTCATATCTGCCAAACGCTTTAGTGCTAAATAACGGTCGGGGGCTTTTACTACATAGTATTGGTGCGCTACATTATCAGCACCCATATTTTTTTTGCCCACAGAAATCTCTCTGGGCTTATTCATATAATTGTTGGCAATATTCCTAACCTCTTTGGGCATTGTTGCCGAGAACAGTAGTGTTTGCTTTGTGTCAGGGGTTGTATCAAGTATTCCATCAAGCTCATCACGAAAGCCCATGTTTAACATTTCGTCTGCCTCATCGAGTACCAGCCACTGAATATTATCTATTTTTAGTGCTCTTCTTTTTATTAGGTCAAGTGTACGTCCGGGAGTTCCAACAACAATATTTACACCTCTCCTCAAAGCTTTAAGTTGAGTTTCCACAGGTGCTCCTCCATATACGGCCAAAACAGAAACACCTTTCATATATTTACTATAAGTATCAATGTCTTTGGCTATCTGCAGGCAAAGTTCGCGGGTAGGACTAAGTATTATTGCTTGTACTTGTTTTTGATTTGGATCGATTTGCTGTATAATTGGAAGTCCAAAACCAGCAGTTTTTCCGGTTCCTGTTTGCGCCAGTGCAATTAGGTCATCTTTTGATTCCAGCATAGCTGGGATTGTTTTTTCCTGTATAGGAGTGGGGTTTACAAAACCCAATTCGGTTACAGCCTTCAATAATTCGTCACGAAGACCGTGTTCTTCAAATGTTGTCATAAAATAAAATTTGCCGGATTTGCTTTTTTCGCTTAATTCCGGAGGTTTAAAAATTTCGGGTGTGAAAGGAATGGCTACGCTGCCTATTAAAACCCGTAAACCTCTAACACCAGATTTGTGTTCTGAAAATGTGCGGCAAAAGTAATCTTTATTTTAACATAAGCAATAAGTTGCTCATTTTGTTGGTTTTATTGATAGAATTAGGTGATAAAGGGATATTATCTTTCCTCTTTTTTTGTGCCTTTTTTTTTAGAAACCTACTTAAGAAGTATTTTCTTCTTTGTGCATTAAACGTGATTTCCATATTTTACCCTAACAAATTACGACTTTTCACGTAGTAAATCTTCCTCTCTAAGTTATTTATTTGCACCAAATCTTAAAGCAAAA
>JAOZNY010000057.1:1332-4679 GCA_029933565.1 Bacteroidales bacterium | reverse complement strand
CAATCAATGCATGATGGTAAAAAGAATATTTCTGAAGTTCACAGCGGACGTCTGGCAGATGGTAAAATTGATGGTGCTGGAAAATATGCAATCTACAGACCAATTGCTCCCCAGTATTACACTAACAAAAAGATTTATGGTACTTACTATTTAAAATTGGCTAAAAAGGAAGATGTAAATATGTTTATGGTAAGTTATACCATAACTTTTGCTGGTTTTGATGCAAGTAGAGGCAAGTCAAGTAAATACTTATCCACCGGACCTTACATGACTGTTAGGCTTGATATGTCAATCAATACTCCAAAAGGATCCTATTCTATTATTTCTTTTAAGAAACAGCCAATTGAGGCAAATAACGATTGGTCGTTGGGAATAAATAAAGACGATGAAAAGGATGGCTCATTTTGGGGCATTTCATCATCTTACGATTATACACTGAAAGCAGATGAAGATAAATTCTTAACTGAATTAAGTTCTATTATTAAAGGAATGCAAAAGGCAATTGCAGAGGAAATGAAGAATGAATTGAAATAATAAATGACAGACAGATGAAAAAATTTATAAGAAAAATATTTTTAGTGGCATTGTTCACTTTATTGCTTACAGTAGTTACAGCTCAATCGTGGAATTATCTGGGGAGTGCCGCCTTTTCGGAAGCACAAACTTCATATACTGATGTTGCTAGTTATAACGGAGAAGTTTATGTGGTTTATCGCGATAATGCATATGATAAAAAGGCAAGCGTGATGAAATTTAGTGGCAACAGTTGGGTTCCGGTAGGTGATTTAGGTTTTAGTCCTGATGAAGTGTCGGATACAAAAATTGCTATTGATAATAGCGGTGTAATTTATGTTGCTTTTAAAGATGATGCTGTATTTAACCGCCCCACAGTAATGAAGTTTGAAGATAATGTTTGGAGTTCTATAGGAGATGGCGTTGGTGGCCATACTGCTGATTATGTGTCATTAGAAACACATGACGGGCTTGTTTACCTTGCTTTTCAAAAGGAAAACGAGAAAGCCATTGTAATGAAATATACAGATTCGTGGGAATATATGGGAAATGAAAATGGAAT
The DNA here is from genome assembly GCA_029933565.1 of Bacteroidales bacterium. GTDB lineage: Bacteria > Bacteroidota > Bacteroidia > Bacteroidales > F082 > BM524. Next base: position 3,604 of record JAOZNY010000057.1, on the reverse strand, counting down.
AAGTGCAGGTAATGCCAGATACCTTAGTTTGGCAGTTGATGAAAGTACTGGTGAGGTTTATTTGGGTTATCAAGACAATTATACCTTACAGCAAAAAGCAACTGTAAGAAAATATGATGGAACTGACTGGGTAAATGTTGGTTTACCTAGTTTTACAGAAGAAGATGCACCTTTTGTAAGTTTAGAAATAAGCAGTAGTGGCATGCCATATATTGCCTTTAAACAAAACTATTCGGGAACCCTTGCTGTTATGTCTTTCAATGGTTCTGACTGGAATCAGGTTGGTACTACCACCTCAGGGCAAACTGTTTCTGATGTTAGCCTGGAAATGATTAATAACACACCATTTGTAGCTTTTGTTGGTACTCCCAACAAAGCATCGGTTATGACTTTTGATGGAGATGAATGGGTTTTTGTTGGAGAGTCTGGATTTACTGAAGAGTATGTTGATTATACTAGTTTGGTAGCTGATAATGAAGGCAACTTATTTGTAGCTTTTAAAGAGGGTTCTACCTTAGACAGTAAGGCATCAGTGAAGACTTTTGAGACTGGACTAAGTGCTGTTAATCATAATTTGGTAAATGAAATTACAGTTTTTCCAAACCCTGCAACCAATAAAATAAATATTGACCTTTCAGAGTTAAACAATGTTGACATAAGAATAATTGACATAAATGGCAAGATAGTTTTCAACAAAGAAAATATCAACCAAAAGTTATTAAGTCTTGATTTGGATTTTACACCAAACATTTATTTTGTTCAGATCATTTCTGAGGAAAAGTCATATTTCACAAAGTTGATTATTCAGTAAAATTTTAAACTAATAAATTCTTTAATTGCTTCTAATCTAGCCCTTGATCTTTTTGATAATGGAGCAAAAGAATAATTGTGCTAGTGTTCGTTTCATGAAGTTACAGTACTGTATAGGTGGCTTGTGGCAGAATATGCATAAAAGATTCTACGGGAAAGGATATGTAATATGTCATAAATTGTCAATAAGTATATGTGTTATTTTGGCGGTATAAATGACAACTACGATTACTAAAATAACCATGCATTTTTCAGGCTTTCATAATCAGTTACTTAAGGCTCTGATTTGCTTTTTGTTAATAATGCCTTTTCTAGGGTTTGGCCAATCATTTCCCAAAACAATTATTTTAGATGTGGATGATGGCTTAATTCAAAACACGGTATGGGCCATTGAAGAAGATGCTGACCATAGAATTTGGATAGGAACACAAAGTGGCATTCAGGTTTATGATGGTTTTGTCCTTGCTAACTTAGCTGATGTAGACGGAACAGTATTACGCCTGCAAAAACACGACTCTTCTATTTATTGCATTACTATTAATGCACTGTACAAATTTAATCCTGAGAATTTTACTTATAAAAAAACTGTATTTTCTCAATCTTATTTTTACTTATCTGATTTTACAAAGGATGGGATTGCCTTTCTGGATGATAAAGATAGTTTGCATTTTTTTTATGGTTACAATCTTCAATTGAAAGAAAAAAACTTTGAAAGAATAGAGATGACAGCATCCCATCTTTTTGATTTTTCTTTATCTGACATTAGTTTTGTTGGAGGTGTTAATGGATTGGTTACTGATGACTCAACTATAATTTCAACAACATACTGTAAACAGTATGTTAAATACAATTCTCAACATGCATTTGTGGCTTCCCACAAGGGAATAATTGAAATTTTTGTAATTGAGAATCAACTAAAAGTAAAGCATCATTTTACTGATTTGCGTATTACTCATTTGTTAGTAGATTACAATAAAAACTTGTGGGTTGCAACTGCTGATAATGGAATATTTATGATTCATAGAAATTCACTAAAATCAGAATTCTTCTCAAAAACAAAATTGAATGGAAAACCAATTTCCTGCTGGCGCTTTAGCGAAATTGATGAGCAACTTTTTGTTAATACTCCTTATGGTTTAATTCCTGTTCAGCAAAGCGATTGGCAAAAAAATAATATTTATCAAAACACCAAAAGTTTGGCTTGTAATGCTGCAGTTGAGGGTGATGGTTTCCTATTAATTGGAACCCGAAGTAGTGGTATTTATAGAGCAGCAGGTGATCAGTTGCAGCAAATTTATATAAATAAAAAAGATCAAGTCGATAACATAATTGTTCAGATTGAAAAGAATGAGAAGGGTTTTCTGGCATCCTCAAAATATTCATTTATTCAGTTGGACCATAAAGGAAATTTTGTTTCCAGAACAATTACCGATTTCGATGAGGTTTTTGGTTATACAATGGA
>JAOZNY010000057.1:0-1232 GCA_029933565.1 Bacteroidales bacterium | reverse complement strand
TTTACTTTAACTAATTGTAACGATAAAGAGTTATGGATTAGCGGAATACAAGGAGTCTATAAGTATTCAGATAAATATATCCGACCTTTTAAACCCCAAAATGGATTCCCCTTAAAAGAGTATAATCAAAATGCAGTTTACAAAGACTCTTTAGATTTTTTATACTATGCAGGAGTTGGTGGAATTCAAAAGTTTCATCCAGATAGTTTGACGTATTTTCCACATTTGCCAACTGTTATGCTTGAGCGAAATGGTGTGAGATTAAAATCAGAAGATATTAATCATCTTAATTTTGATCAATCGCAAGTTATTTTAGATGTACATCCAATATTAATATCCGATCAGAATTATTTTAAAGTTGAGATTGGACTAGATGAGCAATGGATAGAGATTGACCAGTCAAAACAATTGAATTTTTCACTGCCTTATGAAAAATCTGTAATTGAAGTTAAGATTACGGATATAGTTCATAAAACCAATGAAACCACCAAATACAATTTCTTTCGCGACTTGCCATTCTGGCAAAAACCGTGGTTTATAATTTTAACAACAATTGTAATAATACTATTAGTAATTGGTTTGTTTAGCTTTATTGGATTTCTGAAAACAAGAAGAAAGCATAAACATGATCAGATACGTATTGAAGAACAGCAAAAAGGACTGACTGCAGTAATCCAGGCTCAAGAAGAGGAGCGTAAAAGAATTGCCAAAGATCTGCACGATGGAATAGTACAGCAATTAGGAGGATTGAAACTGGGATTGCAAAAAGTATTTATGGATTCAGAGACAAAGGAAAGCAATAGATTAGTAAGTATTCTTGATGATTCTGCTCAGGAATTACGCGAATTATCGCATAGAATGATGCCTCGTTCACTTAGCGAATTAGGACTTGTACCTGCTTTGGAAGATATGCTTGAAAACAGTTTAGGAAATACCGACATTAAATATCAATTTGAACATTTTGGAATTAAAGATCGCTTTGAAGAAAACATAGAAATAGCAATTTATCGTATTGCCCAGGAATTGATTAATAATGTAATTAAACACAGCATGGCTGATAAAGTAAATGTACAGTTGTTTAAATCCGGCAATGATATTTTATTGATTGTTGAAGATAATGGTAAGGGAATTAATACATTACAGCAAAAATATGGAATTGGTTTATTGAATATTTCAAGCCGTTTAGATACAATTAACGGAAAGGTGAACTTTGAGCCAAGTCCTGAAAGTGG
>JAOZNY010000262.1:340-3772 GCA_029933565.1 Bacteroidales bacterium | reverse complement strand
TTATTCTGCAAATATTCAACAACTAACTTTGAAAGTAATGCATTGGGCTTATTTAGTTCACTTATAATAATGTATTTGTTAGGGGCAGAGAATAGGCTTTTAATAGCATCAGGTATTTTAACGTATGCGTAATTAAACTTCTCGAATTGCATCTTTATAAATGAGAAATCATAATCTATTATAGCATTACCAATATCACCTCCAATGCTAATGCAATTAATATTTGGATTTGAAATTATGAATTCCTCAACATTACTAGTGCAGGGGGTTCCAATAACTACTAAATGTATCAGTTGCTCTTTTTTGTTAGTATGGAACAAACTTGGATAAAGAACCAGCCCACTTCCAAGCACCAAGTTCTTTAGCATTTTTCTTCTTCCAATACTCAGCTTACTTATCATCTTGCAAAGCAAAGCATTGCTAAAGTCAAACAATGTCGCACTGATAAAAAAATAATTGAGTAATTATAGACCTACGACATCTTTTGGCATAGTGTTGTTATACTTTTGTACTCGGTTTAAGGCTTAGCAAAGACAAAGCCAATAAAAGGTTAAATATTAAATTAATAATTAAAAAAGATCATAAGACATGAACTATCACAGCAGATTAGATAAACTATTTTCAAAAGGAGAAATGTGGAATCATAGAACACTAAGAACCATATTTGACCCTTTTGCATCAGAATGGAGCAGAACGACAATTGAAGAAAAATTAAAAATACTTGAGAAAATGATTGACTCAGGATATCCTTTGGTTAACTGGATTATAGAATTCAATGAGTTCTATGCAATTGATCTAAACAAACCACATGTTCCACTTTCAGTTCCTGATGCTCTGGAAGTATTCTATAACCGAGGTAATGATAAGATAAAAACTGAGATTTTGATGCTCCCAGATGATATTATTCTTGAAATTAAAGATAGATTGACATGAAGAATTGGTAGGTATAAATTGCCAACAAATTTTCTATTCACTAAAACAAATGTAAGAAATGACTAAAACAATAAATTTTTCAAATGAAGGTGAAATAAATTCTTCCAGGGTTAGGGTTGCTGTTTACAATAGAATTGATTTTGAATTGCCAGAAAATATATGGCACGAAATTGATTTTGGGTTTGCCGAGTGTTGGAATAATGAGATTGGATTGCGAGGATGGGTTCATGAGGGTCAGATTGAAAGTTTTATTTCCAAACATTTAAAAAAGAAACGAATAATATTTGATTTTGAAAAAGTTGAACGAATAGTTGGAATTATTTTTGAATATATACAAATGACAGGAGGGTTTTTAAAAGGATGATAGGATCAATAATAGGAGATATAATAGGATCGGAATATGAATTTAATGCAACAAAGGATTATGATTTCCCTTTGTTTGTAGACGACTCAGATTTTACCGACGATACCGTATTAACAATAGCAGTGGCTGATGCCCTGTTAAATAATAAGAGTTTTGGGGAAACTATACACAAATGGGGAAATAACTACCCTCGAAGAGGTTATGGAGGAAGGTTTAAACAATGGCTGGCAAGAAATAATCCAGAACCATATAACAGTTTTGGTAATGGTTCAGCAATGAGAGTTAGTTCTGTTGGCCTTGTAGGATCAAGTTTGCATGCGGTATTAAGTATAGCAAAGCAAACAGCAGAAGTGTCACATAATCATCCCGAAGGCATTAAAGGTGCTCAGGCAGTTGCCATGGCTATTCATTTGGCTTGTATTGGCAGGGATAAAGCATTTATTAAAAAGGAAATAGAAACAAATTTTAATTACAACCTATCTTTAAGTTACTCTGAAGTTCAAAAGGTTTGTAGTTTCAATGAAACATGTCAGGTTTCAGTTCCAGAGGCATTAATATCATTTCTGGAAAGCACAGATTATGAGTCAGCAATTAGGTTAGCGGTTACATTAGGTGGTGATGCTGACACTCAGGCTTGTATAGCCGGTGGAATAGCTGAAGCATATTACAAAAAGATACCACAACAATTTATCGATAAAGCCTTTGCTATTTTACCTGATGAAATGACCATTATCATTAATGAACTATATAAAAGATTCCCACTAAAGAAAAGCAGTTTTGGTGACAGGATGCAAAGTAGTGGCTGGTAAATTTTATGTATCTTTAAAAATTATTCAATAAATATGAGTTATAAACCAAACCTTTCCAAATCCGCCTTCATACGAGGCCTACAGTGTCACAAATCGCTTTACTTCAAAAAACACAATCCTGAGTTGGAAGATGCTGTTTCAGAATCCCAACAGGCAATCTTTGATAAAGGAACCAATGTTGGCATCCTGGCACAGGAACTATTTCCAGGAGGCACAGATTTGGGTGGCTATATTCCTGATAATTTCTCAAAAGTATTTACCGAAACAGACAGATTAATAGTAAACGACAATATCAATATTTATGAAGCAGGATTTAAATATGACAACCTATTGTGCTTTATGGATATTCTCGAAAGCAGAGATGGTAAATACTATGCATACGAAGTAAAAGGCTCCACCTCAGTAAAAGATGTTTATCTGTGGGATACTGCCTTTCAATATTATGTAATTACTTCTTCAGGTATTGAATTAGAGGATATTTCCGTTGTTCATTTGAATAACCAATATGTAAGGCAGGGAGAACTAAATATTCAGGAATTATTTACCATTGAATCTGTAAAAGATGAAGTACTGCTACTATTACCAAAAGTAAAAGAGCATATTAAAAAGATGAGGACTATGCTTAACAATAATAATGCTCCTCAGATTGATATAGGATCTCATTGCTCCGACCCCTACGGTTGTAGTTTTATGGGGCATTGCTGGAAAGATATTCCTGAATACAGCGTATTCAATATTTCAAGATTGTCTGCCGACAAGAAGTTTGATCTTTACAAGCAAGGAACTGTAAAGGTTTCTGATGTTCCCGATGATTACCCTTTAAGTACAAACCAACAACTGCAAGTTTTTGCAGAGAAAAGTGGTGAATCTATTATTAACAAACAGGAAATAAAGTCATTTGTTAACAGCCTTAATTATCCATTATACTTTCTGGATTTTGAAACATTCAATCCGGCAATTCCAAAGTTTGATCAATCAAAGCCCTATCAGCAAATTACTTTTCAATACTCCCTACATATTCAGGAAAAACCTAATGGAGAATTAATTCACAAAGAATTTTTGGCGAAGGCAAAAGATGATCCACGTATTCCATTAATAAAACAACTCATTCAGGACTTAAATAAAGTTGGTGATATTGTTGTTTACAACAGAGGGTTTGAAACAGGCAGGCTTAACGAAATTGCACGGGACTTCCCAGAGTACCAAAACCAAGTTTACGCAATAAACAACAGGATAGTTGACCTAATGACTCCCTTCTCTCAAAAACACTACTATACACCTGAAATGAAAGGCTCCTATTCCATTAAGAAAGTTTTACCGGCATTT
>JAOZNY010000262.1:0-330 GCA_029933565.1 Bacteroidales bacterium | reverse complement strand
ATTATTGTTTATAGTGCTTTTGAAAAATCCAGATTAAAAGATATTGCAAAATATTTTCCGATTTACGAAAATGCAATCAATGAAATTATAACAAGGATTGTTGATCTGATGATTGTATTTTCACGAAAGAATTATTATACACCTGAAATGAAAGGCTCCTATTCCATTAAGAAAGTATTACCGGCATTGGTTCCTGAACTTAGTTATGCTAATTTAAACATTAATCAGGGTGGAAATGCAAGTGCCGCCTTTGAAAGCCTTTACTATGAGATTGATAAATCGCAGATAGAACTAACCAGAAAAGACCTTGTGGAGTATTGTAAATTGGAT
>JAOZNY010000261.1 GCA_029933565.1 Bacteroidales bacterium | reverse complement strand
CTGCTGTGAAATTAAATTCTATCTCACAAAATTGTGCTCCTCCATTTTCAAAAGTGCGCTCCGGCATAGTATTTTCAGATGCTATTGCTTGTATCCCATTTTCAAATGATAAATACTGTGCATTTGAATTCAGTGAAAATAGTAACATCAATACTATTGAAAGTAATAAGTTTTTCATCAATATTTGGTTTAATATTTGGTTTAATCTTGTTATGTCCTAATCGCCTTAAGCGATTTTAATTTTCAAAAGTACAATGAACTAACTCTCTATTTATATAATAATCAAGATAAATATAAACTCTGTTTTTGTGAAAAAAGGGTTACCACTTTTTGTGGTAACCCACTAAAACCAAAATTTCCTACCTCTTGACTTTATTTTACCTTTTTTATATCTTTTTGTTACAGTTCAATCATTATTTTTCCACTTTCAAAGTTCCATTTACTATTAAAATTGCACCCTCTTCAAGAGTAAGATTATAACATTGGGCAATAGTTGCAACCGGAACAGTTGGAAAATTGCCATTTTCGGGCACGCTTGGAATAGTTACTTGATAAGATGAATCCGGCAAAATCCCTCCAGGCCAGTTAGAAATGTCATTCCAGTTTGTAGTAGTACCATTCCACACAGAACTTGCCCTTACTACATTAATTGTATAATCTTCAACTTCTCCATCAAAATCTGTTTCACAGGAGGTTGGATCGGAGGAGCATTTTGAAGAGATCCTCATAATTGTATTTCCCAATAAAGCCTCTGACGGGACCAAAAGATTAAGAGGTGATAAACTGGCAGGGCCATCAGTTTGATCTTGTGCCGTGCCTAGGTCAAATTCTTCACCATCGTCATCAAAGTCACAATCCTGATTCCAGTCAACCCATGCTTTTGAATAAATAGTGGAATCTCCATTTGTATTTACTCTAACACTTAAATTGTAATTTTGACCTATTTCCAAATCAGTAGATAATCCCGTATAATCACAGTATCCGCATGGCCTTGTGCTAAGGTTATCAATCAAATTTAATCCTACATAAGTAGTTCCTATTTGTGAGTACACAGTTCCACTTGAAACACAATGACTGCAAATTAACTCGCCCGTAGTTATTGTGTCGCCAACTAAAGCATGTAAATTATAACAATTTTCGCTTGAATAATACTCATAAACTGCAAAATGGTAATTAGTTCCTGTCTCCAACATAGTCGTAGTAACTGAAGTTCCGGCACCATTGTATATAACATAATTCCCTAAACCTAAGTCATCACCCATTCCAAACTCAGCATTAGCAGTATAAGTATTTCCTGAAACAGGTGCTTGATCAACAACGCTCCCCTGTTTAGCAATCACCAAAACATCGGAACCATTTCCTCTATTCCAATTAACTGTTAAATCATTATCGTTGATGTTGGTAACTGAAAAAGATGTTGATTCTTGAGTTGGCCCATCACAATTACTAGCAATACTAATTGCATCAATAGCCATATCAGAAGTATAACTAATGCCTGTAACTGCTTTAAACCTAAAGACAAAATTATCTGAAGTTACATATAATCCTAAGGGTATAATTGCCTGAAGCCAGTGATCACCCTGATCTCCAGTCATGCTCCAAATATCAGATGACCAGGTTAAACCACCATCAGATGAAGCCTGAACAGAAAGACTTCCCATTGATTCCCCATACATATGATAATGGAATTCTAACTGAGCATTACTTAGTGAACTAAGATCAAAAATCGGACTTTTTACATATCCAACGCTTCCGTAGCACGACGATGATTCAGTGTACAAATAATTACCACTTCCCGAATAATCAGTAAAAGGTCCGGTATTTAATGAGCCTGTAACTCCAGAATAAACTTCCCAATCCAAATCATCACCTGTTTCATTCTCCCAACAGTCACCCAGACTAACAGAGCCATCGGAAGTACATGAAAATCCAGGAAAACTATTTGTCCATGAGTCCATATCCTGAGTGTATGGAAAAGTATCTTCCAGTCCGCAAACTGTTGTAAACGATTCTTCATCTCCATATGAAATGCCATTGGCATTAATTGCATATGCACAAAAATAATATTGGACAGTTATTTCTAATCCTGTTAAGTCAAAGGAAAATATGCCGTTTGTCACTAAAGGGTCGGTTTGTAGTTGTATAACTCCATCACCATTAATCACCAGTTCAGGGTTAAGGCTGTAAACTATACCACTTTCTGTAACCTCTTCACCAAAATTATTTGTTATTTCTCCACTTACAGTGGCAGTAGACGAAAAAATATTAGTTGCTGCCAGTGTTTCAACTGCAGGTGGAAAAGAGCAAGAACCCACTAAAGAAATGCTACTGCAATAAGAATAATTATTAAGTTTTGAAATTGTAAGTTCAACATTTGTACCTGTTGCCATAATCGAGTAAGATATTGTTCCATTACCCGAAGCATCTAAAACAGTTTCACCAATTAACTCATCATTAAAAACAAGAGTTGCTATGGCATCTGGCGTTGAGCCTGAAATATCAAATGTATTTCCGGCACAATCAATTGTAGAATTATGAGTAGCCGTTATCATATTATCATTAGGATCGGCAGTCCACATTCTCATGGCAGGATCACCAAACCAGTGATAGATTTCGTATTGATAATTAAAAGATGGTGCCGAACCATTCCAGTTCTGCTCCATTGCAAATAAACCCTGATTAACAACATCACCCATAGTATTAATATCATTGCCAGCTCCAATGGTATAATTTGAACCTGTACCTCCCAGTCCAAAGTCAGGAAAAAGACCCGGATCTGACCAAATAGCATCAATCATTCCCTCAGCAACAGCATCATTATAACCACTATAACTGTAGTATGAAGCAGCAACAACTCCAACCGCACCTTTATTTTCCATTCTTAGAAATTTTTCGGCAAAGCAATTGTTTAACTGAAACTCACCTGTATGGCAGTTAATGCTGAAGACAACCGGTAACTCCGATCCATTTGAAAGTGCATCCAGTGAAGAAGTAGTGTAATAAGGCCTATGCCAGCCTGTGCCACCAGAATAACCATGATCACGATGAAAGACTAAAAATTTTCCTGCATTTATTCCAGCAGTAATATCGTCGGCATTTCCAGCCCAGTTAAAGGAAGGACACCTTAAATCGGCAGGTAATAATTGCCCATCAGAATAAGCTGTATTATTATACCTCAATTGCGTTACATCAAATGTTGAACTGAGAAAGTAAACCCGCTCAGAAGAATAGGAATGTTCATCCTGAAGATAATCCCTGATATCTTCACTGGTATGGCAAAATCGCCTGTCGGCATAGCCATTATTATCATCATCCTGCAACTGAGCACAGTTTAATACGTTATCATAAAAGATAGATGATGATGGAGGTGTTTTTTCATAATTAATTATTTTATTTACAATTACTGCTGCCTCAGCATTTGAAGAAACAGAAATTCTGCCATGAGCCATATCTGGATGCCAATCGTCGGCACCATCCATGCATGAATAATAGAGGTCTGTGGCAAAATCGTTATTATTTGGAGATTGGTGTATTTCTCCGGGAACTGCATAAGAACCTGTATGGTCTCCAAGTATTAAAACATAATCAGGTTTTGGAGTCCAACTGTCGTAGCGAGTTTGTATCTCAGATTTTACCTGTGCCGCTGTCCAACTTGACTGAGAAACTACCTCAACAGTGTATCCCAATTGGCGTTTCCAGTTGGCCAAATCATTGGCTTGGGATAAATATTCAGAATGTGTAATAATAATATAGTTCTTCTCTACAGACCTGTCACCGTTTATCGT
>JAOZNY010000056.1 GCA_029933565.1 Bacteroidales bacterium | reverse complement strand
TTTTTGAAATGGTCTGCAAAAGTAATATTTTTTTGGAATTCCTTAGTCTGTCTTATTAGATAATTTTCTCATCCACAACCAGTGAGTGAGGAAAAGAACCAAACAAATAATCAGCACCAAACCATTTACAATAATTGATCGATAAGAATCGTGATTAACCTTTGCTATGGCATCATCTTTGGCTGCTTCGTACATCGATTTTAAAGTAGCATCGTCAAGATTAATATCATAAGAAGGATCTAAGGATTTAATAATATCAACTTTGTAATTTTCGTAAGAAGCCAGACTTGGTGCATCTTTGCCATAAGTCCTGTGCGCATTTAGCGGATCTGTTAAATCCATTAGCGAATAAACCATTGCGGTTATCGAAATCAAAAAAGTGATTACTACAACTAAGCAAACAGCATAGCCATAAATCATTTGGATTTTTTGTGATTTTTCTTTTTCCATGCTTATTAATTTATGTGAATTAATTACAGATTTGTAAAAATACAATACTAAATAGGAAAAGTCAATTAGTTAGTTGTAATTTTGAAAAATAAATGGAGTTCAATAATGTATATTTGAATTAATAATTCTAGTTATGAAGAAATTTATATTTATTGCATTAGTTTTTGTATTTGCTTCAACTCAGGCGCAATGGACAGATGACCCTACAGTAAATACTATTGTTAACGACATGTCAGGCTCACAAGCAGTGCCGCATATTGCCTACGATGCAAATGGTAATTTTTACGTTGGGTTTTATTCAAACAATGCTGGAAACTACGACATCAGGCTTCAATATTATACTTACGATGGTGTAGCTCAATGGGCTGACGGTGGAATACTTATTAGCAATCATACCCAATATTCGTGGATTACTGAATGGGATTTGACAACTGATAATGTTGGTAATTGTGTAATGGCATTTAACGATGTAAGAGATGGAAATGCTAATGTTTATGCTTATTCAATTTCGCCAGCAGGTGGCTTTAACTGGGGTGATGATGGAATAGCCTTAAGTTCATATCAGGAGGATGAATTCGTACCAAGTATTACGGTTACCTCAACAAATGATGTAATTGTAGCATGGTCGCGCCCAACATCAAGCCAGAATGAAATTATTATGCAAAAGATTACGCCTGCTGGTGCCCTAAGTTGGGGAACTGACGGGATAAGTTATCAGGCGGGCACACAAAGTTATACTGGTGCAAGGGTTTTGGGAGTAGAAAATGGGAATTTTATTATGGCTTTTTATAAGGAAACTGGAACTTTTCCTAGTTTGACAAGACATATTTATGTTCAGAAATTCGATGGAACAGGAAATATCGTTTGGGCAGCAGATGTTTTGGCCAGTGATGCTAATGGAATAAATGCTTTCAATAATTTTTACATAGCAACTGATAATGCTGATGGGATTGTTATTTCCTGGACTGATGATTGGGATAACGATATGAACATTGATGGGAAAGTACAACGTGTGTTGAGCGATGGAACAATTGACTGGCCTGCTAACGGTGTTGAGGTTACTACTGCTGGTAGTACAAGTAATCAGGATGTAAGAATTCTGGGGGTTGATAATAGCGGAAATGTTTTAGTTACATGGAGCAAAAAAAATGCAAATCAATCTCAAACAGCAATCGCAGGACAAAAAATTAATTCTTCGGGAGTAAGGCAATGGACTGATATGGGAATTGAATTTGTTGCCATGAGTGCTGATGTTACTGGAAGTGATGGTGGTGTGGTTTATGACGGCACTAATGCAATTATTATTTTTGAGGAATGGGACAATGGTTCAGCAGTTAATAGCCATGTTAAAGCACTAGCAGTGGATGGCTCAGGTACTTTAGTATGGTCTCCAATCTCAACTTTGATGGCATCACGACCCAGTTCAAAGATACATTTGGCTGTATCGGGTATTTATAATAATCAGGTAATTGCCGTTTGGGAAGAGGCAGGAACAGATATTTATATGCAAAATATTTATACTGATGGCTCTTTGGGCTTCCCACCAATAAGTGAAGATGCTTCATTAAGCGATCTAACAGTTAATGCTGTGACCGTAGAAGGTTTTAGCCCCGATATTTATAATTATACTATGGGAATTCCTGACGGTGATCCTTTACCTATTACGGGTGCAACAGCAAACCACCCTGCTGCCACAGTTAACATAATACAAACAACCAGTGTTCCCGGATCTTCAATTACTTTAGTAACCGCCGAGGATGGAATCACTCAATTAACATACACCATTGATTTTTACGTTGCAAGCACCGATGCTACTTTAAGCGACTTAACTGTAAATGGTGAAACTATTGAGGGTTTTGATCCAAATATATTTTCCTACGATTACGAAGTACCTACAGGAGACCCAATACCTGTTGTAGGTGCTACTGCAAATGAGCCAAATGCCACCCTTGATATTACTCAGGCAACCATCCTTCCCGGATCTGCTGATGTATTAGTAACCGCCGAAGATGGAATAGCTACTAATCTTTATACTGTTAATTTTCTTTACACACCAAATGATGATGCTACATTATTGACCCTTACAGTAAATGACGTAATGATTCCGGGTTTTGACCCACTAATATTTGATTATACTTATGGAGTTGTTAGTGGTAGTTCTATTCCTTATGTAGATGGTGTTCCCAACGATCAACTTGCAACTGTTGTTATTACACAGGCAGAAGAAATTCCTGGCAATGCTACTCTTGTTGTAACTGCTGAAGATGGAATAACAACTAACACTTATACCGTTAGTTTTTTCTATCTTGGTGATGATGCTACTTTGTCGGATTTAACTATTGATGGTGTTACCATTCCAGATTTCGATCCTAATATTACAGACTATCAATATTTTGTTGAAGACGCAGCCATAACTCCTGTTGTTGATGGAACTACCACCGATCCAAATGCTTACCTTACTGTTACCCAAGCCCCCGAAATTCCTGGTGATGCCACACTTTATGTTTTAGCAGAGGATAATATTACAGAAATGACATATACAGTTCATTTTTATACTAATGGTTCAGATGCCACACTAATGGATTTAACTGTCGATGGGATTACGATTGAAGGTTTTGACCCAAGCATTACTTATTATGAATATGATGTTAATGAAGGCTCGGATATCCCTGTAACTGATGGTGTTCCAACCGACCCACTCGCTATGAAATTAGTTTCACAGGCTACTGAAATTCCTGGCGATGCTACAATATTGGTTACTGCCGAAGATGGTACAACCCAAATAACTTATACGGTTCATTTCAATTTACTTATTGGAATTGGTGAAGAAAATGAAATTAGTTTATCACTTTATCCAAATCCTGTTGCTGCTGAGTTGTCAATTTCAGGATTAGAAAAAGAAGCCTCACTACAAATATTTGACTTAACCGGAAAACTACTAGGATCTGCAATTGTTCATCCAAACACACTGTTGAATGTAGAATATTTAGAAAAAGGAATTTATATTGCAGTTTTAATGTTCGACAGCAACAAAGCAGTAAACTTAAAATTTGTAAAAGAATAAAGTATTTGAAATATAATGTTTGGAATTGGAGAACGGCAAAAACTGACTAATTCTCCAGTTTCAAACTAACAAAATCTATTTTGCCTCCAAGGGGCGGGTTGAGTTTACGAATTTTTATTTTGGCTTTTATTACCTCTGGAAAACTATTTTCTATTTTGTCAAGAATTCTTCTGCCAACATGTTCCAACAATTTCGATTTGGTTTTCATTTCCTCTTTAATAAGTTCAAAAACTGATTGGTAATTAACGGTGTCTTTTAGGTCGTCAGATAATTCTGCTCTGGAGGTGTCAACTTCCAAAAAAAGATCAATACTAAATTTTGTGCCAATAATTTGCTCCTCTGCAAAACAGCCGTGGTAAGCAAAAAATTCCATTCCCTCTATTGAGATTGTCGACATTATTCTTTCCTCCCTAGTTCGTTTAGTCCTTGGTCAATCCTTTCCAGAGTTTCTTCCTGTCCTATCATAGCAACAATATCAAAAAGGTGAGGTCCTTTTAATGCGCCAACAACCAATAGCCTGAAAGCATTCATAACTGCACCCATGCCATATTCGTTTGCCTCAATCCATTGCTTTACTGCATTCTCCACAATGTCAGACTCAAAGTCTTCGAATGATGATAGTAATTCCTTTAACTCAAGCATTAAATCATATGAGTTTGCTTTCCATCGTTTTTTCACCGCTTTGGCATCATAGTCCTTTGGACGAATAAAAAAGAAATCAACCTGACCCCAAAGGTCAGCAACGAATGTAGCCCTTTCTTTTACCAGTGCTATTATTTCACTTAATTTTTCCTGATTAACAGTAACACCATTTTTAATTACAATTGGCATTAAAAGTTCGGCAAGGGTTTCGTTGTTTTCTTTAACAAGATATTGATGATTGAACCATTTTGCTTTTTCCAAATCGAATTTCGACCCTGACTTCCCTACCCTTTCAATACTAAAGGCTTCGATAAGTTCTTCCATTGAAAACAATTCGCGCTCATCGCCTGGGTTCCATCCCAAAAGGGCAAGCATATTTATAAATGCCTGTGGGAAATATCCGTCTTCACGATAACCTGCAGATACATTCCCTGTTTTTGGATCTGTCCACTCAAGTGGAAAGACAGGAAAACCCAAGCGATCGCCATCGCGTTTGCTAAGCTTACCATTGCCATCAGGTTTTAATAAAAGAGGAAGATGTGCAAATTCAGGTTTTTCCCAGCCAAAAGCATCATAAAGTAAAACATGCAAAGGTAAAGAAGGAAGCCATTCTTCGCCGCGGATAACATGGCTGATCTTCATTAAATGGTCGTCAACAATATTTGCTAGGTGATAAGTAGGCATTCCGTCAGATTTGAATAGGATTTTATCGTCGAGAACGGAGGAGTTTACCTCTACCCTATCTCTAATTAAATCATTCATCACCACTGTTTCATCTTCAGGCATTTTAAACCTGATAACGTAAGCCTCTCCATCAGAAATAAGTTTTTTGGTTTCTTCTTTTGATAGAGTTAATGAATTGCGGAGATTTTTCCGTTCAATGGCATTATAAATAAAAGTCTTTTTTTCTGCCTCAAATTCTGAGCGTATTTTAGTTAGTTCCTCTGTAGTATCGAAAGCGTAATAGGCATTTCCGGAATTAATAAGTTGTTCAGCATAATCTTTGTAAATATGCTTGCGTTCCGATTGTTTATAGGGACCATATTCACCCCCTTTTTCTATACTTTCGTCAAACTCAATACCACACCAATTAAACGCCTCATTGATATAATTTTCGGCACCTGCCACAAATCGTGTTTGATCGGTATCTTCAATTCGAAGTATCATTTTACCACCATTTTTTCGTGCAAACAAATAGTTGTAAAGCGCAGTACGCACTCCACCAATATGCAATGGTCCTGTAGGGCTTGGAGCAAAACGGACTCTTATTTCTTTCTGGTTCATCTCTTGATTTTTTGGACGGCAAAGATAGGGAAAAAGAATGGGTACGTGGATTTGGTCGACAGGGTGATTTGTTGTCGAGTTATCGGGTTATCAAGTTGCCTAATTATTTGCGAATATCTGTTAAATTCTTGCTTTATTCCCCAATCATCCACACACCTTTTTCCATAAACGCTTCGATGGTTTGGCGCTTGGCTTTGTTTATTAGATTAGAATGTGAAGTTTGAGCAGTTTTTGCATAGTCCGAAAGTTTTACGATTTTCTTCTCCTCGAGATAGGCCAATCTTTTGTGGTAACTATTTGTTAGAGCCTTACCAATAATTTCTTCCATTATTGAAGTACTTCCATTTGCATCAAATTCCTGAAAAGCATTGTAGTATAATTTCCTGTCAATAAACTTAATGTTAATTGGAACGTAGCCTTCTCTGATAAGAATGTAATTGTTGATTACTCTTCCGATACGACCATTACCATCAACAAAAGGGTGAACGTTTTCAAAAGCAAGGTGCATTAGGGCAATCCTTTTTATTATGTTTTGGTTTACCGATGAATAGTATTTAATGAGCATTTCTTCGAGCAGTTCAACTACTTGATTTGGATTTGGGGCAATGTGGTTTGCAACCCTTACCCATTCGTCTTCTTTACGGAAACGACCTGCTACATCGTCTCTGATATTTGATAAAAGCATTTTATGAAGTAGCAAAATCAATTCAAGATCAAGTTCCTTTTCTTTTGCTTTGGTGTTGATGTATGTTACTACCCTTGCCAGATTTTTAGTCTCAAATAATTCCCTTTCCGAAATAAATCTATCCAAATCAATTTGCAATAATATTTTATTGGTTTCCTCCAAAGTAAGAGTACTGTTCTCAATTGCATTGGAATTATAAACTTGCTCCGATACTTCTGAGTCGCTTATTAAATTGAGAAGGGCTTTCTTCTTTAACGCAATCCGATAATATCTTTCGCGCAGACCATGAATTGTACTTAAAACATTATTTGTTTTTGTCATGCTGCAAAGATACAAAAGTTAACGAAATATTGCAAAAAAGAGTTAAATAAACAAGAAAAATATAATAGATTAACGATATGTTAATATGAAACGTTAATATTACGATATAAATAAGCATATTAACGAATAGATAGAGAAATACGTTAAAAATATAAAAAGAAGTTAAGTGTTAACGGTAAATGATTAATAAACGTTAACAAAATTTCTCTTAAGTCCTGCTTCTAAATTTCTATTTTACAAACTTCTTCACAACCTCTTGCCCGCCATCGCTGGCAATAATTGTATAAACTCCTTTTGAGAAACCTGAAACATCAACCCTTTGTACTTGGTTAATATTAGTTTGCTTGAGAACAGTCCTTCCTGAAATATCTGATATTATTATACTTCTTTCGCCAGTAGTTTGATTAAGGAAGAATACATTCAAATAGTCAAATGCTGGATTTGGTCCGATGGTGAAATAGGCAGGAGATGTTGTTTCTTCAACAATTACACTAATACCGTCAACATATTCCATTGTCCAGTTATCAGGATCAATTTCAAAAACGCTGAAAACGTCAACATCCATTGGAAATACAAACGTATTTACATTGTCAGTCTGATGGATAGTAATCGTTGAATCTGTTCCATCGTAAAGAATAAGATTAATGTCGAGTAGCATATCAAAGAGAGGCGTTCCAGGGGTTGTTGTTGTTTGTGTGCTGGTAATATGAAGTTCTTTAAGATCAGTATCATACCACCACTCAATATTAAATCTTGGGTAGCCAGTTCCATAATACCACTGATCAAAGAACTGATCAAAGTCCATTCCTGTTACTTCTTCTGCTGTATTCTTAAAGTCTTCACCTGTTGCTGTACTATCTGTAAAATCTGTCTGAAATGTACCTAAAACTTCATAGAAAAGATCATCATCCTGAATTTCGTGGCGAAGAGTATGGATTATTGAGGCTCCTTTATTATACGAAAGTTGTCCGTTAAAAATTCTCCACTCATTACCTGGATATACTTCATCTTCTGGAATATAAATACTCCCTGAAGAACTCATTGCGCTATTTTGTTTTGAAGTAATAAAACTCTGCCCCGATCCCCATCCGTGTATATACTCTTCAGCTAGGTAGTTTGAATATGTAGCAAAACCTTCATTAATCCAAATATCGCTCCAGGTGGCACAGGTAACATTATCGCCAAACCACATATGACCTAATTCGTGGGCAACCAAACCAAAACCAAAACCACCTATAGTTGTCATTGTTTGGTGTTCCATACCCCCACCAAGTTCTGTAAGGCAATGGCCGTACTTTTCATCATGAAATGGATAAAGGATGTATAAATCAGAATAAAGTTCAATCATTTCGGGCGTATTATCAATTCCTCCTTTATAGTAGTTTAATGCACCTTCGGCATCGTAAATGAAGTTTTGTACTAATATTGAGTCTCCATCCATTTCTTCTGGGTGTGCATAAACATTGTATTCCTGATAATCAGCTACCGCAAAAGAAATTAAATAATAATCGATTGGGTAACTCGATTTCCATTCGTAGCGAGTATTTCCATCACCAAGGTCAACGGTATTTGTAAGTAAGCCCTGCGAACCAGCAATATTTTCAGAACTTGTAGTTAGGAATACCCAAACAGAATCTGCTTTGTCTTCAAGGTCTTGTTTAACAGGAAACCAATCTTTTGCAGCAAATGGCTCCGACAAAGTCCAGGTAACTTGCTTGTTTTCCCACCCTGATGTGGCGTGTGAAACTCCGGAGAAAAACCCTCCCGACGGTGGCTGTCCGTGATAATAAATCTGAGCAATAAAACTTTCCCCATCTTGTATTTCAGCAACCGGAACTAAAATATTATTCCCTTCGCGAACATAATTTGTATATTGAATTCCATTAACAAAAATATCATCAATCGCTTGCTCTTCAATTAGTTCAAATGCAAAAGTGTCAATTGTTGCTATAGCATTTGCATGAATACTGGCGTTGCCTTCAACATAAGTTGAAAGAGGCGTAACGCTAATATCTAAAAAGTAAAAGGTTACATCGTAGTCGAATAAAAGGTCGCTCTGCCAATTGTAGTTTGGTTCAAAAACAGACTGACTTTTGTATTTATTTAAATGAGCACATTGAAGTTCCTCGTCGTTAAATGAGTTGACTTGTGAAAAAACATTGCCCATGAAAAAGAGAGCAATTAAAATTGTAAAAAACTGTTTCATAAGTAAATTTATTAATGTATTAATATTCTGCAAATATATTAGCAATTTGATTTCTATCTTTGTGCCGTAGTTAAAAAGTAAATAATAGAATGAATGACATTTTATTTTGAGTGATAGTTGCCTGTGAATGAAAGTTTTAACATATTACTAAGAAAACTGAGAAGTTTTAAGAGAAAGTATTATTTGAATAAGCTTTTTCGTGGTTTGATATTGAGCACCTTAATGCTGGTGGTGCTTTTTATTGCAATCAATGTTTTTGAGTATTATTCCTGGAGTACTATTGTAGTAAGAACAATATTGTTTTATTTATTTTTAACTTCGGTTGCTGCTGTATTGGGTGCTCAGGTTATTGTTCCTCTATTTCATTTATTGAGAATGGGAAAAACAATAAGCCATAGTGAAGCCGCTATAATTATTGGAAACCATTTTCCTAAGATTTCTGATAAATTACTTAATACACTGCAATTAAAATCGGCATTGAAAGATGAAAATAGTGAGCAGTTTAGTTTATTACTGGCCGGAATAGAACAAAAGACCAACGAACTTCAGCCTGTTCCTTTTCGTGAAGCCGTTAATTATAAAAGTAATTATAAATATTTGAAATGGCTTGCTACCCCACTAGGTTTGTTACTTATTGCATTAATTATTAGCCCGGCTTTTGTAACAGAACCTGCTAGAAGAATTGTAAATTATAAAACAGAATTTAGTAAGCCAAAGCCGTATGGTTATATTATTGTAAACGATTCGCTTGTAGGTATTCAAGGTGATGACTTTACTGTTCAGGTAAAAATTGAAGGTGACGAATTTCCTGAATCTGTTTATTTTAATGATGGGAAAAATGATTTCAGATTAATTGAAAACAAAAATGGCCTACTTGAGTATTCAGTAACTAAATTAAAAAATGATATTTATTTTAAAATTGTTACCGACGAAGTGGTTTCAAATCAGTTTCATTTGAAGGTATTGCCAAAACCATCTATTTCAAGTTTTAGTGTTAATCTTGATTACCCAAATTATTTGCAAAAAAAAGATGAACTTATTGAAAGTACCGGTGATATTGTAGTACCCGAAGGGACCAAGATAAATTGGCGATTTTATGTAAATAACTCCGATAGATTAGTGTTTTTTGATAGGAAGAAGAATATTATTGAATCTAAAGAATCAAAAAATCTGTTTGAGTATGTGGCTACAGCGAAAACTGACTTTAACTATTCAGTTTATTCTATTAGTGAACATAATCTTTTTAGCGATACTTTAAGTTATACGGTTAATGTAGTAAAGGATGAAAAGCCTTCAATTGTAATTAATAATATTGAAGACGATTATTTATTGGGTTATTTAATGGCAAATGGTACAATATCTGATGATTATGGCTTTAGTTCACTAAGGTTTTACTATAAGAATAATAGAGATAAAGACTGGGTTCGTATTGATTTGGATTTGGATAAGAACATCGAAAAACAAAACTTTAACCATTCGTTTAATACCGCAGATATTAATCTGGTACCTGGTGACAAAGTTGATTTTTATTATGAAATTTGGGATAATGACAGAGTAAATGGGTTTAAAAGTTCAAAATCCAATACATTGATTTTCAAAATTCCTGATGAGGATGAGATTGTGCAAAAAGCAGATAGTACAAACGACTTGATGAAATCAAAATATGAAACCTCCATTAAGGATCTTGATGAATTAAGTAAAGACCTTGATGAGTTAAAAAAGGCAATGTTTGAGAAAAAGGATTTGGACTGGAGTGATAAAAAGAAAGTTAAGGATTTGATAAATTCTGAAAAGGAGTTAAGGGAAAGTTTACAGGAAATGCAACAACTTAACTCAAAACGCGAAGAACTTAAAGAATTTTTGCAGGACAATCCTAACCAAAGTATTCAGGAAAAACTTGATAAACTTACTGAGCAACTCGAGAAACTTAAGGAGAATGAACTACTTGAAAAACTTGAGGAATTATCGAAGAATATCGATGAAATGAATAAGGACCAATTAGATAAACTGTTAGATGAGTTGAAGGAGAATCAGGAGGATTTCAAAGAAAGTTTGGAACAACAACTAGAGTTTTTCAAGCAATTGGAATTAGAACAAAAATTGGGTGAGGTAACAAAAGACTTGAAAGAATTGGCTGAGAAGCAAAAAAAATTAGCAGATGAAACTAAGGAGAAGGAGAATAACCTAAAGGATGCCTTAGAAGATCAGAATGAATTGAACAAAGAGTTTGAAAAGGTTAAAGAAAAGATTGACGAAATAGATAGTTTAAACTCTGACCTTGATAAACCTTTAGATTTGGACAGTAAGCAGCAGCAGCAAGAAGATGCCGGCAACGAAATGCAGAAGGCATCAGATAATCTTGGTTCTGGGAAACGAAAAAAATCGAGCGAGAGCCAAAGCAGTGCAGCACAAAAACTTGAAGAATTGGCTAATACTTTAGATATGATGATGCAGGAGGCTATGGAATCGAGGATGGGTGAAGATGTTGAGCAAACAAAGAAGATACTCGATAACCTGCTTGACATTAGTTTTAACATGGAGGATTTAATGCAGGAGATTTCGGAAACTTCTGAGAACGATCCTAAGTTTAATGAAAACACCAAGAACCTAAAAATACTAAAGGATGATTACTCGGTCCTTCACGATTCATTATTGGCAATAAGCAAACGCCAGATCATGATTCAACAGTTTTTGGTAAAAGAATCTGATAAAGTTGAAATGTATTTTGATCGATCACTAGCAAGTATTCAGGAGCGCCGTATCGGGCAAGCATCAAGCGATCTACAGTATGCAATGACGTCGGCAAATAATCTTGCTTTAATGCTGGACGAATCGCTTGATCAAATGAAACAGAGCATGAAAACACCAGGAAGTAAAACAGGGAAAGGTAAGTGTAAAACCCCTGGTAGTGGTGACAAGTCAGGAGAGGGAATGAAAGAAATGCTTAAATTGCAGAAAAATTTGGGTCTTGGAATGAAAAAAGCCGGTCAAAAGAAAAAAGGCCAGGGAAAAAAATCAGGATCTGGAAAAAGTGGGCAAAGTCAGGAACTTGCCCGAATGGCTGCACAACAAAGTGAACTAAGGAAACAAATGCAACAAATGATGGACCAGTTGAAAGCAGATGGTGGTAATGGCAGTGCGCTTCAGAAAATTATTGATAAAATGGAAATGCAGGAGGATGACATCGTTAATAGTCGAATAACATCTGAGACTCTTGAGCGCCAGAAAGAAATAGAAACCAGACTGTTAGAGGCAGAAAAGGCCATGATAGAAAGAGGGAAAGAAGAGCGTAGAGAAGCAATTGAAGGAAAAAATAGAAAAAGAGGAAACTATAATGATAATATTAAGTATAAGGATATAAGCCGTGATAATCAGAATAATATTATCAATAAAAAACCAATACAACTTAGCGAGCCTTATAAGAGGTTATTAAAGAAGTATTACTACGAAATTGAAGAAGATGAAAGATAATACCATTGTTTTTGTACCTGGAAGCAAAGCTCTTAGGAGTATTGAAGCCTATACCGAAAAAATTTGTGAGAACCTTTTCATAAATGATACTTATTTCGGAAATATTTTAATGTGTTTAACTGAGTTAAATGAACTGTTTAATGAAAATGGAATACGCAATGAGGTAGAGTTAAGTTATCAAACTGATTTTACTGATTTAATAATTAATGCTAATATCATTGAAAGCGAGGACTATATCCGATTAAAAACGAATAAAGACCTATCGCAGAACGATGTACATTATCACATAATTGAGACATTGAGTGATGGTGTTCAAATTCTGGATGACGGTATTATTTTAGAATTTAATATTAGTGCTTTGCACAAATCAATTTACGAATCAAGATTAAAACACATAAAAATTTATTTTAATAAAATGGTTGGCGTTAATCATGAGTCATGATTATTTTTACAAGTATTGATATTATTTTACCACAAAATATTGATTTTGGTAAATTAGAGAGTTGGATAGAAGGAGTAATAATTGAAGAAGGAAAAACATTGGGCGAAATAAATTATGTGTTTTGCAACGATGATTATTTACACAAAATTAATCTCGATTTTTTACAACACGATACTTTTACTGATATTATCACCTTCCCCACTACCGATGATAAAGAAATTATTAGCAGTGAAATATTTATTAGTTTAGATAGGGTAAAAGATAATTCAATTGTTTTGAGTACTGATTTTAAATCAGAATTTCTAAGGGTGGTTGTTCATGGAATATTGCACTTAGTTGGATATGACGATAAAACTAAACAGCAGGCTAAATTAATGAGAGAGAAAGAAAATATTTATATAAATAAATTTTTAGAAATTTAATGTTTCACGTGAAACAATTTAGTGAATATGTTTGAAAAGTATGACGTTATTGTTGTTGGTGCCGGACATGCTGGATCCGAAGCTGCCGCTGCTGCTGCAAATTTGGGCAGTAGGGTGCTGTTAGTAACAATGAACATGAATGCTATTGCAAATATGTCGTGTAACCCTGCGATGGGTGGAATAGCAAAAGGACAAATTGTTAGGGAAATAGATGCCTTAGGAGGATATGCAGGCTTGATTACTGATAGAACAATGATTCAGTTCAGGATGCTTAATAAATCTAAGGGACCTGCCATGTGGAGTCCGCGAGCCCAAAGCGATAGAATGATGTTTTCTGCAGAGTGGAGGAGCATGCTTGAAAAAACTCCTAATTTAGATTTTTGGCAGGATACTGTAGTAGGACTTATTTTGAAGGGCGATAAACTTGAGGGTGTTGTAACATCAATGGGTCAAAAAATATATACCAAATCAGTTATTTTAACTAATGGTACTTTTTTGAATGGCTTAATACACATTGGTCAAAAGAGTTTTAGAGGAGGAAGAATTGGTGAGAGCCATTCTACTGGTTTAACCGAACAACTTATTGAATTTGGTTTTGAGGCAGGAAGAATGAAAACAGGAACACCGGTTAGAGTTGATGGCAGGACAATCGATTTTAATGAAATGGAGGAACAGAAAGGTGATGAAAATCCAGAGAATTTTTCCTTTCTTGAAAAAACTAAATTAAAGAAGCAACGCAGTTGTTGGATAACCTACACCTCCCCTATTGTCCACGATGTTTTGAAACTTGGCTTTAATGACTCTCCAATGTTTGCAGGAAGAATTGACGGTATCGGCCCACGTTACTGTCCTTCAATCGAAGATAAGATTGAGCGATTTTCAGATAAAAGTAGGCATCAACTTTTTGTTGAACCCGAAGGTTGGGATACTGTAGAGTATTATGTTAATGGTTTTTCTTCATCATTGCCTGACTATATTCAACTTCAAGCATTAAGAATAATTCCTGGTTTTAAAACTGCTAAAATATTTAGACCTGGCTATGCTATTGAATATGATTATTTCCCACCTACACAGTTGAAATATACTTTGGAAACGAAGAAAATAGAAAACCTATATTT
>JAOZNY010000260.1 GCA_029933565.1 Bacteroidales bacterium | reverse complement strand
AGCATTGTCTTCGAATAATGAATTTGCCCAAGCTGGTCCTTTACCTTCTTCATTGATTGTGTAAGGAGTGGCAGGAGCCGATCCGCCATAAATTGAAGAACAACCTGTAGCGTTAGCAATCATCATGCGCTCGCCGTAAAGTGAAGTGGCTGTTTGAATATAAGGAGTTTCGCCACAACCGGCACAAGCACCTGAGAACTCAAATAAAGTAGGAGCAAATTGCGCTTCTTTAAAACTGCGGAATTTATCAACTACGTCTTTTTTGAAAGTAATATTTTTGATAAGGTGTTCCCAGTTAGGAACTTCTGCCCTCTGGCTGTCAAGCGATTTCATAATCAATGATTTCTCCTTGGAAGGACAAACATCGGCACAACTACCACAACCGGTACAGTCAAGAACACTAACCTGAATACGGTATTTATATCCTTTTTGTTTTCCTTTGGCATCAATCAAACCAATTCCATCAGGAAGGGCTTTTTCTTCGTCGTCGCTAACAAGGAAAGGTCTGATAGCAGCATGAGGACAAACGTAAGCACATTGGTTACACTGAATACAATTGTCTTGTTGCCACTCAGGAACAATAGATGCAATACCTCGTTTTTCATAGGCAGCGGTTCCGGGAGGGAAAGTACCATCTTCACGTCCTAAAAATGCGCTTACAGGTAAGTCGTCACCTTTAAGGGCTTCTATTGGTCTTACAACGTTTTTAATAAAATCGGGAAGATTGTCGTAATTTTCTTCTTTAGTTTCTTTAACATCAATATTTGCCCATTCGCCCGGAACTTTAATTTCAGTAACGTGAGCCCCACTGTCAACGGCCAAATAGTTCATATTTACTATTTCTTCTCCTTTACGACCATAAGTCTTTTTGATAAAAAGTTTCATCTGCTCTTCGGCATCATCATAAGGGATAACTTCGGATACCTTAAAAAATGCAGCCTGCATGATGGTGTTGGTACGATTGCCCAAACCTATCTCCCTTGCAGCTTTTGTGGCATTGATAATATAAAGTTTAATGTTCTTTTCTGCCAGAGTTTTCTTCATGTGGTCAGGCAAACGACGCTTAGTTTCTTCCTCATCCCAAATACTGTTCAAAAGGAAAGTTCCTCCCTTTTTCATACCATCAAGCATATCGTATTTTGTAAGATAGGCCGGCACGTGGCAAGCAACAAAGTCAGGTGTTCCAACCAAATAAGTTGCCCTGATGGGATTGTCACCAAAACGAAGGTGAGAAATGGTGATACCACCCGATTTCTTTGAGTCGTAAGCAAAATATGCCTGAGCAAATTTATCAGTTGACTCGCCAATAATCTTAATAGAATTTTTGTTAGCACCAACAGTACCATCGGCACCAAGACCATAGAATTTGGCTTCGTAAGTTCCTTCAGGAGTAATACTTACCTCAGGAAGTTTTGGCAACGACTTAAATGAAACATCGTCAACAATACCAATTGTAAATCCATTCTTAGGCTCGCTTAACTTTAGGTTTTCGAAAACCGATATTATTTGAGCCGGAGTAGTATCTTTTGAACTTAGGCCGTAACGACCTCCAACAATAAGAGGTTTATTTTCTTTGTCGTAATATAGTTCCTTGATGTCAAGATAAATTGGCTCGCCATTGGCACCGGGTTCTTTGGTTCTGTCAAGTACAGCAATACGCTTTACGCTATCAGGAACTACATTCAAGAAGTATTTTGTTGAAAACGGACGATACAAATGAACAGAAACAAGTCCTGTTTTTTCACCATTAGCATTTAAATAATCTATTGTCTCGCGGATAGTTTCGGTAACCGAACCCATAGCGACAACAATATTTTCAGCATCATCGGCACCATAATAAGTAAATGGGTGGTACTCACGACCTGTAAGTTTTGTAATCTCCTGCATATATTCCTCAACCATGTCGGGAATAGGATCGTAAAAACGGTTGGCGGCTTCGCGTGCCTGGAAATAAATATCAGGATTTTGAGCAGTACCTCTTGTTACAGGATGCTCAGGGTTAAGTGCATTATCACGAAATCGCTGAACATCTTCCCAAGGGAAAAGGTGAGCAAGGTCTTCATGCTCAAAGTGCTCTACTTTTTGAATTTCGTGTGAAGTACGGAAACCGTCAAACATGTGCAAGAAAGGAATTCTTGACCTCAAACTTGCAAAGTGTGCTATTGGTGCAATATCCATAATTTCCTGAACGCTACCTGTTGCAAGAATTGCGAAGCCAGTTTGGCGTGCACTCATTACATCACTGTGATCACCGAAAATTGAAAGAGCCTGAGCAGCAAGACTACGGGCACTTACATGGAATACTGCCGGCAAAAGTTCGCCGGCCATTTTGTACATGTTCGGAATCATTAGAAGTAGTCCTTGCGAGGCTGTAAAAGTTGTGGTTAAAGCACCCGATTGCAAAGAACCGTGAACTGCTCCTGCTGCTCCGCCTTCCGATTGCATCTCGACTACCTTAATTGTTTCCCCAAATATATTTTTTCTGCCATAGGCTGACCATTCGTCAACATACTCTGCCATGGTTGATGATGGGGTGATTGGGTAAATAGCGGCTACTTCGCTAAACATATAAGCAACATGGGCTGCAGCATAGTTACCATCACATGTTATAAATCTTTTTTTATTACTCATAATCCAATAGTTTTGAATTGATTATTATCTTTTTTCCACTTTTTTTAAGAAGATGCAAAGGTATATTTTTTGTGTTAATAACACATCTGAATTAGTTAAATATATTTAATGTAAGTCAATTTAAAATCATTATAAATTTTATTGTTTATTGTTATGGCTTTTTATCTTAATTTTACGGCCAGAAATTAGAATTAAAAAATACACAGATCATGAACCTTACAACGAAATATCTTGGACTAGAGTTAAAGAATCCAATTATTGTTGGTGCTAGTAATTTAGTAACCGATATCGACATGCTGAAGAAACTTGAAGAAGCAGGTGCTGCGGCAATAGTATATAAATCACTTTTCGAGGAGCAAATCCAATTGGAGAATCTGGAGATGGGGGAGCTTTTAACAGAGTATGAAGATAGGTTTGGGGAAAGTACATCAATGTTTCATTCAAATTTGTATGAGGCTGGTCCTGATCAATTTTTAATGGACTTTAAAGAAGCTAAAAAAGCATTGAGTATCCCTCTTATTGCAAGTTTAAATGCAGTTAATGACGATACCTGGTATGAGTATGCAAAGAAACTGGAGGAAGCCGGAGCTGATGCCATAGAACTTAACTTCTACAATAATCCTCGTGAATTTGACATGGAAGGTCGGGCTATTTTAATGGAGGAGTTGGATGTAATTGAAGGTGTTAAAAAAGTTGTAAGTATTCCGGTTAGTGTTAAGTTAAGCCCATTGTACACAAACCCACTTTATGTTTTTAAAGAAATGGACCGAAAAGAAGTTGATGGTTTTGTTTTGTTCAATAAACTTTTTCAGCCTGATATTAATATCGAAACAGAGGAAATGATATTTCCCTATAATCTAAGTTCAGAGCATGAAAGCAGGTTGCCTTTAAGATATACTGGTCTTTTATACGATAATATTAATGCTGATATTTGTGCAAACAGAGGAATATTTAGCGGTCAGGATGTAATTAAAATGATACTTGCAGGAGCCAATGTTGTTCAGGTAGTGAGTACACTTTATAAGCATGGGCCACAACAAATTGCAAAGATGCTTGAAGATATGGAAATTTGGATGGCTAACCGTGAATATGAGAACCTTGATGAGTTCAGAGGAAATATGAGCAAAAAGAATATTAAAGACCCATTCGCTTATCGTCG
>JAOZNY010000259.1 GCA_029933565.1 Bacteroidales bacterium | reverse complement strand
CTTTTAGGTAAAGTAAAGAATACTGTTGCCCCTTTACCCATAGTTGATTTAATCCAGATTTTGCCTTTATAAATAGTTATAATTTTTTTTACCAATGCCAATCCTAAACCTGTGCCTTCCAGTGTGTCTCTGGCATTCAGAGTTTGAAAAATTCTAAATACCTTATCGTAATATTTTTCTTCAATCCCGGGGCCATTATCTTCAACACTAAATCTCCAATTATTATCTTCATCGTTGCAAGCAATATTTATTTTGCCTTTATGTTTATCAATAAACTTAATCGAATTACTAATAAGGTTTTGAAAAACCTGGATAAAGCGTGATTCATCACCATAAATTTCTGGCAAAACATTAACAATTTTAATTTTTATATAGGCAGGAGGAGCCAGGCTATTTATTACTCCTTCCACCAAACTGTTTAAATTAAGGAGTTTGTTGGTCTCACGAATTCTACCTATTCTTGAATATTGCAGAATACCGTCAATTAACGAATCCATTCTTTTTACCCGGCTACCCAATAAGTGTAATTGTTCATTTCCTTCTTCCGTTATAACATCTTTATGGTCTTCAGAAATCCAATAGGATAGTTGGCTAATTGCCCTTAGGGGTGCTTTTAAGTCGTGAGATACCGAATACGCAAATGATTCTAATTCAGTGTTAACCAACTTAAGTTCGTTAGACTGCAACTGTAGTTTCTGCGACTGATCTTCGAGTTGCTCAATTGATTTCACCAAAATCTCAGCCAGTATCCGGGTTCTTTCATTTGATAATAAATTTGAATAGGAAACATTAATTGAATGCCACGATTGTTTCAGTACTTCATACGATATGTTACTGAATTTGTTTTCATTAACAATTGTAATTAGCGCTATTATTAAACCATCAACCATTACAGGAATAGTAATTATTTCTTTAGGTATTACACCGTCTGCTATAGCTTTATATTTTTGTTCTGTATTTTTAGAAATATCAATTAAATAAGAAATTTCTTTGTTAACTATGGTATTTTTAAATTCATCTTTGGGTTGATTATGGCTAAGCGTTTTTAATAATTCTTTATCTATGCCGAATGAAACAAAATGTTCATATTCCAATCTTTCTTCATTTAGAATATAAAAAATACTGATTTTCGCTTCCGTAATTTTCATAATATGTTTAAGCAGCGAAGTGCTAAATTCCTGCAAGGTTGTTTGTTTGATCATTGTTTCAGAAATATCACCTACTTCTTTTTGTGTTTTCATCCTCGATTCAATAGTATTGGCCATGGTATTAAATACCACACTTAATTCTCCCATCTCGTCTCTTGTTGTAATGATATTTCTTGCCGATAAATCACCGGCTTTAATTTTTTGTGCAGTACGGTTTAAGTCAACAATAGGTTTCGATATGCTTTTACTTACGATAAAAGCAAGCAGGAAAGCAATAAAAAATGTAACCAGAAATAATAAAATAGAGTTCATTAACATTGTGCGAAGCGGTTCATTCAATTCGTTTATGTCTTGTTTGCAACCAAATCTCCACCCTGTTTCAGGAATATAGGTATATGCTGCTAAAACTAATTGATTACGATAATCCAAAGTTTTGGTAATGCCTGTTTCGCCTGCTGCTGCTTTTGAGGTAGGTTTGGCAGTTATCCTGAGTTTTAAAGGAGCATCTTCATACCAGCGAAGATCGTTCAACACAAAACCTTTTTTATTAATAATTAAAGTTTCACCGCTTGTGCCTAAACCAACTCTGTTGGAAAGCATTTTATAGAGCGAATTTCCCAAATTAATGCGTGCCACAAGAATACCTACAATATGTTCGCCAGAATGTTCTTCGCAGAAAATTGGAATTGAAAAAGCCATTGTGTTTGCCAGCAAGGTGTTAGAATAATAAACATCTTTAATTGAAACCTCTTTCGACTGCATGGTTTTTATAAAGTAATCATCCGTTGATCTGTCAACTCCCTCCATAGATTTATTGGTAGAAACTAATATTTTGGCATTTACCGGATCTATTATAAATATTTCTTGATATGCCGGATAATTGTTTAAATAGCGATGTAAAATCTGCCTCGACTTTTCCAGTATTTTGTTATCATTTTTACTAAAAGAAGTTTTATTGATTATATATTGCAAATCTGTCAGTTCTTCATCGACAGAAATAGTGTGTAGGTCACCAATTCTTTCTGCTACCCAGTTTTTTAACTCTATTACTTTCAAATCGCGAATAGCAGTGAGTTTGTCAGATGCTTTGTTCTCTATAATATTAACTTGTCGAAAATAGTTAACAGTCAACACACTTACCAATGGAATTATTGATAATAAAAGAAACCACACTGTTAACTGTGTTCTGAGTTTTTTGAATTTATATAGTTTCACAATTATATAATTAAGTTTAATACCTGAAAATCAAATCTTTTATATTTATATATGTTTAGTCGTAGAGTGGTTGAGTAGGAAGAAACTGTACTCTACTTACTTAACTAACTCTCCTTACTCACCTACTTAACTACATTCTCTTTTGTGTTGACTCCCTTTTAAATTATTAACTCTCTGCATCCAAGTTCATTTTTTTTTGTTAGTTACTTATAATTTAACTTCCTTCCAATAGCCTAATTTTTTCCTGTAATTCGTTAATTTTATATTCTCTGCCCACAAAAACCTTTAGAGCCTGATCAAGTTCCTGGTTTTTTTCTTGCAGTTCATTGGTGCGCTCTTTTACCAATGTTTCAAGATTATCACGGTATTTTGCGAGTTCTTCTTCTGCTTGTTTACGTTCAGTAATATCGTGAATGATAGCCATTGGGCATTTCTTTCCCTGCCAGATTGTAACAGTTATCGACATTTCCACAGGCACTTCTGTACCGTCTTTTCTAATTATAATCCGCTCATAATTACCTACAACATGTTTATCTGCCATTCGGTCTTTCATTTTTTTTTGTAGTTCAATACGATCTTCGGGACGTGTAAAATCCCAACCCGTCATTGATAACAATTCATCACGACTGTATCCTGTTATCTCAGAAAATTTGGGATTAACATAAATATGTTTAGCATTTTCATCAATAATAGCCACACCATCCATCAAATTATCCACTAAGTCTCTATGATTTTGCTCACTATTAAGTAGTTTTGCCTCTGTCTTTTTTTCTTCAGTAATATCTTTAAATACACAATATGTTTGTTTAAAACTGCCATCAGCATTATACCCAATAGAACCTTCAAATGAAATATCTAAATAATTTCCGTCTTTGTGCCTTATTTTAAACTGAACGTCATTTATAAAACCACGCTTTTTAAATTCCGGGAAATTTTGCTCAAAATGCGGTTTCCAGTCAGGGTGTAAAAAGTCTGCAAAGTTGTTGTCTATAACTTCATTCCGTTTATATCCAAGAGTGCTGAGCCATATAGGATTTATATCTCTAAAACTACCATCTTCATTTAAAGATTGATATGGCAATGGAGCATTATCGTAAAGAGTTTTGTATTTCTCTTCATTCTCGAGTAGGTCCTCTTCAGTCTTTTTAAGCTTAGTAATATCTTGAATAATTCCTATCGATTTAAGGGCATTGCCATTATTATCATATTCTGTTCGGCATTTTTCAATTACGCGCTTAATACTTCCATCATGCATTTGTAAACGATGCTCAATTTCGTAAGGCATTTTTGTTTTTAGCGATTCGGTATAAGCAGTATTAACTTTTTCACGGTCATCGGGATGGATGGCATTAAGAAAAGCTTCATAAGATGCATCAAATTTCTTTTTATCAATTTCGAAAATCTCAAAAATTGAGTCGGACCAAATGAGTTCATTACTTATTAAATTTAA
>JAOZNY010000258.1 GCA_029933565.1 Bacteroidales bacterium | reverse complement strand
TCCTGGGGATTTCATTATTGTCGCACATAACAGTTTGGTTAAAAATAGCATCTCTCCCCGAAGGAGTTAGCTGGAAACAGATTTATGGGGTTGCTTTTCTTGCAGGAATAGGATTTACCATGTCGATGTTTATTTCCGACCTTGCCTTTGTTAATGAAGAGTTTAAACAAATTGCTAAAGTCGGCATTATGACGGCTTCACTTATTTCGGCTACTATCGGTATGATATGGTTAAGTATTAGCACAAAAAAGTCTTAGCAAGAAACAGATAAAGTTTTCTACTATTTTGAAAACAACAGTCAGGATTTCAATTTGAGACTAGGGGATATGCTTTCAGCGAATTCCCATTGGAATAAAAAAAATTGGAATGTGATGAATAAATTTTATTTATTTCTAGGATTTTTATTTCCCCTAAAAGGTTTTCCGCCACCAGACCTTTTGTTTCCCTTAAACGAACCGGTTCTTCTTGAGCCGCCTCTTCCACCACCTCTTCCTTTTTGACCAAATCTTTGGGGAGGCTTACGAGTGCTCCATGCAGGACCTTCGCCAAGTTGAGTAGGAAGTGGTAGTTTTTTTATAACAGTTTCAATGAGTTGTTCAATTTTATGAAACTTATACATATCTTCCTCATTGATAAGGGTAAGTGCCATTCCTGTTGCATCGGCACGGGCTGTTCTTCCCACACGGTGAACATAATCTTCGGCATCACCGGGTACATCAAAGTTAATAACAAGTTCTATTTCTTTAATGTCAATTCCACGACTTAAAACATCGGTAGCAACCAGTACTCTGGTTCTTTTCGATTTAAATTCCCTGAGGACATCTTCCCTTTTGTTTTGGTCAAAATCGGAAGAAATTGCATCTACATTATAAACTTTGTTTTTTAAAGCTCTGGTAATTTCTGAAACTTTCAGTTTTGTAGAACTAAAAATAAGTATGCTTTTTAAATCGGGTTTATTATCGATTAAGGATTTTACCAGTTTTATTTTCTGGGCATCGTAAACCAAATATGCGGCTTGTAAAACTCCGGCAGCAGGTTTTGAAAGTCCAATATTAATTTCAAATGGTTTACTTGTTAAAATTTTCTTTGCAAGAGTTCTGATTTCAGGAGGCATAGTCGCCGAAAACATCAAGGTCTGTCTTTCTTTTGGCAGATAACCAATAATTTTTGATATGTCGTCACTAAAACCCATATCAAGCATGCGGTCGGCTTCGTCAAGAATTAAGTGTTTGAGCTTGTCAAACTTTACATAGCCATTGGCAAGGTGTGAAATCAGTTTGCCAGGAGTGGCCACAATTATATCAGCACCTGTTGAAAGTGCTTTTTTCTCTTGTACCCAGTCTTTTCCATCGCCACCACCGTAAACGGGAAGTGATGAAACCGGGGTGAAATATGCAAAACCCTGAATTTGTTGATCGATCTGAACAGCTAGTTCGCGCGTTGGTACAATTATTAAGACACTTGTTTCTTTTTGATGTTCCCTAGCAATTTGATCCAGTGTGGGCAAAATAAATGCCGCTGTCTTTCCTGTGCCTGTTTGGGCG
This sequence comes from Bacteroidales bacterium, assembly GCA_029933565.1. Classification (GTDB taxonomy): domain Bacteria; phylum Bacteroidota; class Bacteroidia; order Bacteroidales; family F082; genus BM524. The sequence goes on along the minus strand of JAOZNY010000258.1, from coordinate 2,292 downwards.
CACCCTATCAGGTCGTTTCCTTTAAGTATTTCGGGTATTGCTTTTTCCTGAACCTCTGTAGCTTTTTCAAAGCCCATATGCGAAATGGCCTCAAGAATATCAGGGTTAAGGTTTAACTCATTAAATTTCATTCAATTATTTTAATTAAGCGGCAAAAGTATTAAAATTAATTACAATCATAATTATTATGACTGTGCTCAGTTATGGGTTTAACTATTAATATGATAAGGTTGATTTATTTATCCTTATTTTTCAGAATAAAATATTGCCCACAGTAAATTTCTCCAAAGGACATCAATATTTTTAAAAGATGAATTTTCAAGCCATTTTATCTGATTCCTTACTGTTGCATGATAATCATGCTCATCCTGATGATCCATCCATGTTTTCCAATTTTCTTTTGTTGATCCTAATTTAAAGGCAACCACTTTCCATGCCTCAATATTTTTCTTATATATTTCTTTTGTCTCGCCCATACATTGGTCTAGGTAGGTGAAAACTCCTCTTGGCTTCAAATAAGAATAAATCTTCTTAAAAAGAATTTCCTTATCTGCATCTTTAATATGATGAATGGCTATGCTTGAAATTACAAGATCAAACGATTCTGTCTCAAAATCTAAATATATAAAATCAGATTGACAATATTTAATAGTTTTAGTTGACTGAAATCTTGTCTTACATTCCTCCAATATCTTTTCAGAAATATCGACAACTGTAATTTCTACTTCTGGAAATTTTTCAAGAACCAAGGCCGTTAAATTACCTGTTCCTGAGCCCAACTCCAGAATTTTTTTTGGCTTAAAATTATCAGGAATATAATGAAGCATTAACCAGAGCATCTCTCTATACTTTGGAACTGCTTTATCCAGCATGTCAGTGTAGTCCTTGCTTATATTATCATAAAATTCTTCAACTTCCATTATTTTTTTCTTAAACAAAACCATAAAACAATGCACACTAACCCTCTGGATATTTATCAGTCATTGCCAACAATTTTAGTTTACTTCTCTTCGGTTAAAGAAGTAACATGATTTGCATAGTAATCTACCAGATTTGGGTTTAGTACTTCAAAACTCAATTTATCTTCAGAAAATTTAATGATATCTCTTTTCACCATTAATTCTAATCTGCCGTCAACACAAAAACCATCAGTTTCAATTATTTTGATTTTATCATTATAATCACTGAGGATTTTTTGATTTACCTCGAGTAATTGTTTAAAATCTTCGATTTTTATACGTTTATTATACTTATTCAAAAATTGAATTGAACTATGTAAAAGGTGTTCTTTATAAATTGGCATCATGCTAATAACCCTCGATCTAACCTCATTAACTATCCCAATTGCATAACTGTCATTTTCGTCTGGATTGTTAGCCGCAACAAATTTATTATAACTCACAGGCTCTCCAAAACCAATATAAACACCTCTTATATCTCTCGATGAATGGGTCTTTTTTAAATTCAGAAATCGTTTAAGCAAATCGGTTTCTTCCGCTTTTGAACTAGCATTGGCAGTAATTTTTTTCTCATCAGGATTTTCTGACCAGTTAACTGCAATAGGCACAAAAAGAATATCTTCTATTTCCAACTCAGGATTGTCTTTCAAATTATTGAAGATCATTTCAATAGTTCCAATAAGCCCTTTTCGAAATAAACCAATCTTTCCATCTCTTGGTCGCGTACCTTCCTGAAAAGTCATAATCTGCTCGCCTGCCATAAAACTAGCAGAAAGATAGGAAGATAAAAGTCGGTAATAATGCTCATCCACAGAGTATTTGTCTCTCCGGATTTTAAATGCTCCATAACTTTTTAAAACAAAAGTTGAGGTTTTACTCTTAAAAATATTCTCACCTGCTGCTGTAATTGGAATTGGCATATTCTTGTTTGCAAATAAAAAACCAAGTATAAACTCATCGAGGTGAGATTTATGGTTAGGCATATAAACAACAATATTTTTCTTAAGATTTAACTTTGATAAATCCAGTTGCGACTCCAACATCATTCTTTTTGCTGTTGGCAGAATGAGTGGCTTGAGAATTTTGGTGATTTGAATAAGGCCACCTTTCTTATTTGCTGCAATATCCTTTATCTCTTTCTTTATCGTTTTAAGTTGACTATCAGAGAGATTCTGTGATGTTGATAAAAATTGGTCTTTATTGTAAAGTTCTGTAGCCGTACTCAGAATATCATTAATATTCCCTTTTGTTTTGGACATAAATTATTATTTTAATAACAAATCTAAGAAAATAATTCCATATTGTCAAATTAACCCGCAACCTGCAACAAAGA
>JAOZNY010000257.1 GCA_029933565.1 Bacteroidales bacterium | reverse complement strand
TCATTATTCATTTAAACTGTAAGTTATGAAAAAAAAGTCTCAACCTGATTGAGAGGACTTGTCTTTCAATCCCCAAATTTAATGAACTTTATTTAAAACTCAAGCGAGAAATTGAGTTAACAGGAAAAAGCCTAAGTACTTTAGAAAATTATGCCAGATGTTTGGCTACCATGGCCCAGTATTTTAACTGTAGCCCTATTGAGTTGTCGGAAGACCAGATCCTAGATTACCTTCAGTTTTTAAAAACCCAAAGTAAGACACCCTCTTCGAGTTATTTCAAGCATACCGTATATGGGTTGCGGTTTGCCTATAGGGTAAGCAATGTGCCCAAGAAGAGTATTTTTCTTCCTAAGATGAAGTTCCCAAAAAAACTCCCTGTTGTCTTAAACAGATCAGAAGTGAGGCGTCTTTTAAAAGTCCCCAAACTTCTCCGTCACAGAGTATTGCTTGCATTACTTTATGGCTGTGGGCTGAGGCGATTTGAACTTTTGAACATCAAACTGCCAGATATTGATTTTCAGCGCAAGATGCTCCATATCCGTGAAGGAAAAGGGCGAAAAGATCGATATGTCCCCCTAGGAGATCATCTTGTCAGAGGACTGAAAACCTACATTGAAGCAGAGCGACCATACCTATGGCTTTTCAACGGTAAGAATAAAGCGGGTGATAGCCTGCAACAGTTTTCTGAAACAGGAGTTCAATGGATTATCCGGGAATCAACAAAAAGGGCAGGCATAATTAAGCATGTTACATCTCATGTATTGCGCCATACCTATGCCACACACCTATTGGAGATGGGGCTTGATATTATGTCCTTAAAAGAAGCACTTGGACACAGTGACATCAGGACTACCTTGATTTATTTACATATTGCCCAATTGGGTCGCCAGAAAACATTCAGCCCTTTGGACAAACTTTATGAACCTGAATTATAATGCAGCCTGCTCATGAAGTATCGGATATTCTTCAGCGCAACAAGTCTTGTTTGAACAAGATCACAAGAAACACCTGGCAGTTAAGAACATTATATGCACTGGCGGCATGTCGTACTGCTCTTATGGGAGGTCATATCGATAAATGTTCAAATAAGGAGTGTGGTCATATCCAGATCAGTTACAATAGTTGCCGCAACCGTCACTGCCCCAAATGCCAGGGACATAAACGTGAGGAGTGGATCCATAAACGAGAAGACGAACTGATAAAAGTTGCGTATTATCATATTGTGTTCACTTTGCCCAAAGAGTTTAATCGCTATGCCTTGTTCAAACCCAAAGTAGTGTATGGCCTGCTCTTTAAGGTGGCATGGTCGGTTATTAAGGATTTTGCAGCAAACCCAAAGTTTATGGGAGCCCAAACCGGAATGATCAGTATACTTCACACCTGGGGACAGAACTTATCATTACATCCTCATCTGCATTGCATAGTGCCCGGTGGTGGCCTGAACAATAAAAAATGGAAGTTTGCTAAAGGGAAAGACAAATACCTATTCCCGGTAAAGGCCATGTCAAAGGTTTTCAGGGCACGCTTTATGGAAGAAATGCGCAAACAAATTACTATTGACCATACTGTAGCCGAAACTTTGTTTTCCAAAAACTGGGTTGTGTATTGTAAAAGGCCTTTTTTTGGAGCCAGCCAAGTTGTTGAGTATTTGGGCAGATATACCCATAAGATCGCTATCAGCAACCACCGTATTGTCAGCACGGAGAATGCATCGGTAACATTTAATGCCAAAGATTACAGGCATGGCGGTAAGAAGCACCTTGTTGCCTTAACTGATGTTGAATTTATCAGGCGTTTTTCATTGCATATTCTGCCAAAAGGCTTTACCCGTATCCGGCATTACGGAATACTTTCAAGTTCAATAAAAAAAGCAGCCCTTGAAACCATAAAAGAGCAGATAGGTGAGATACAACTTCCCAAAGAAGAACAACTAATCCATAGGATTTGCCCGATATGCCGTACTCACCAGATGCAAACTATTTATTGCTTTAACAATAGGGGGCCTCCAAAATATATCAATATGTTATTGCAGACACTTAGAAATATAAATCCAACCTAATGCCCATGGGCAAATGGAAGAACTGTGCCCAATTGTAAAATAAGATGAAATAAATGTTTTAGAACAACACCTAAATGATGAAAAAAAGATAACACTTTGAATAGAAATAGGAGGGGTTACAGATAATCCCATCCTCAAGAAACGAAACAAACACATTCAAAACCTATCAATCCCCATAACACAATTCCCGGCTCCGGTTCCGTCAACACTTGATTCAGACTTTGGGCTACGCCCAGTCCGAATCCTTAATTGTTGTATGCTGGGCTTTATTCATTTCCAGTCAGTTAATAATTTATTTACATTCATATTTTTCTCAATCGAAGCACTAATGTTTCTAAAAAAAATAGTTTTTTCGGGTCGGCAAAAAAGCGATGGGGCAACCATACTCTTTGACAAGTTTTGGCTTTTGCGGTGGGCTTTTCGAGCGACTTGGCAATGTGTATGGATGCGAAGGGTTGGCTATAAGTTTGTTCCATCTTTTATAAATAGTAAAGGTCTTAAATTTGCTTGAACTATAAATTCGGCTTCGTGAGCACAAATATCAATATATGCATCCTTGAGTTCTTTATTTGTAAATCGCTCAAATCTGGTTTTTTGTGAAAAATCTACTGTTCCATCGGGTTCAATTGGATAACAATATTTTGAGTCAACCAAACAAGTTGATAAAGTTTGAACTCCATTAATATTTATGGAATATAGGCTTTCTTGTAATTCAAATGAATATACGTAAACCTGATTTGTTGATGGTTTTAAAATCCGAAGTTCAAACTCCTCACTACCAGAAATAACAGGAGTAAAAATTGTTGAATTATGAAAAATTTCTATTTCTTCAAGAACTTTAAATACTCGATTTATTTCCTCTTTGTATCGGTCAACTCCAACGTCGGCATGAGACAAAGGGTTAAGCAATATTCCAACAAATTTTCTTAGTTCTTTATATAATTTTGATTCCTGATGAATTCGATTTATAAATTTTATACCATTATCAATAATATTTCTGAACGGCATATTTTTCCTGCTTTGCTCTCTTGATTCTTTATCCTCATAATATTGCAGTGGAAGCCAATCACAGAGAAGACTTTCAGCGTGTTTTCTTAAATAGTTGGCAGCAGCAGGATAATCGTGGTTTTTAAAGTGCTTATATGCAATTGTTAATTCGTTTTCACTCTTTAAGATTTTAGGCTTGACGAAGTGATTATGGTTAGCAGTATCTATTTCGTCAACATACATTTCTAAAATTTCCCAGTCACCATTATCTAATAACTCACGATTTTCCAATTCGTGTTTTGCCCAAATAAAATATTCTCTATTGTGGGTTAGGATAATGGTTTGAAAAGAATCTATATACTCATCAAATATCAAATTTGTTACTCTATCTCTATTTGACATATCAAGGCTAATCAATAAATCATCCAATCCTAAAATTCTCCCAGTAAATGCAGGTCGAATATGTGGCTCTAAAAGAACAAACCGAACAGACAGTGCAATAGCCGTCAGTTTTGCCTCATTTAGAAAAGATTGAGGTCTGTCTATTGGTTTAAAAGTGCCATCATCTTTTTCGATAGAGATGCTCAATTTAATAAAAGGGTATTGAATTTCTTTTAGGTCTTTTGATTCGAATGTGAATTCGGAATCGTCAACTTTTCTGACTTGTTTTATAAAGTCGTATCTTAAATTCTCTTTGAGTTCGAGGCTAATTTGTAGTTTCTTTTCCGAATCAGATTGAAAATGAGATTCGTAAAAATCATTTACATCTGTGTTTATTTCCGAAACCCAATAATCTAAATCGTTGTTAAATTTCTGA
>JAOZNY010000256.1 GCA_029933565.1 Bacteroidales bacterium | reverse complement strand
GGCACTAACTACCTAAAAGTAAGGGTGGCTGCCCAATACCCCCAAAGCACTTTTGAACTTTACGATATTAACGGTAACAAAATACTCAGCAAAAGCATAACAGGCAAATGGGGCCGTGTGGAAACAACATTTTTGCCAAGGGGGAGTTATGTCTATAAAATATACAATCAAAAGGGCTTGTACGAAACGGGGAAATGGGTTAAACAGTAACAGTCCCAAATTACTACACAACGAACTCCCAAAAATTATCAAGGGTAATGCACTTATAATTGCTGCTGTAGTTGTCAACCCAGGTTTTTGGGGCTTTTAGTTTTGGCTTTTTATATTTAATTTCATAGGCAAACAGTTCCCCTTTGTGTTCTTCAACATAATCGAGTTCGGCACCGGTATAGGTACGCCAAAAATATGAGGATGTAAATATTTCGTTGTAGGCAAGATATTTCATGCGTTCGGCAACAATAAAATTTTCCCAAAGTGCGCCTATGTCATTTCTTTTGTTCAAGGACGAAAGGTTGTCGATTAATGTGTTACGGATACCCAGATCCCAAAAAAAGATTTTGTCTCTCTTAGTAATTTCTTTTCTTAAGTTTCGGCTAAAACCACTTAGTCTGAACACAATAAATGACTTTTCGAGCAAGTCGATATACGAATTTACAGTTTCCTGGCTCAAACCTAAACTGTTGGCAAGTTCATTAATTGATACTTCCGAGCCAATTTGAAATGCCAAAAGCCTCAACAAATCCCTGATTTTAGAAATATTACGGATTTGGGAAATTTCAAAAATATCTTTGTAAAGATATGCACCTGCCAACTCCCGTAAATATTTTTCTTTTCTTTCATACGAATTGTAATTGAATAAATCAGGATACATTCCGTAAACCATAAATTCCTCTAAACGATTTTGCAATTCAAATACATTATGTGATTCGTTAAGTTCTTTAAGTGAAATGGGAAATAATTTGTAAGTTGATGTCCTTCCGGTAAGTGGCTCCCTGATTTGATTTGCAAGATCAAATGAGGAGGAGCCGGTAACTAAAAGTTTTAAATCGGGAATGCCATCATGTATTATTTTCAGGTTAATACCGATATTGTTAATCCTTTGTGCTTCATCAATAAACAATACATTGTAACCTCCTGTAAGAAGTTTTATTTTTTCAAGGTCGCGCGATGATAAAATATCCAAATACTTTTCCTCGTCTGCATTAACCTTAAGGATCTTTCCATTTATACTTTTTAATAAATCATTTGAAAGTGTAGTTTTTCCTGTTTGTCGTGCACCATAAAGTATTACTACCTTATCTGTTGTGGAAAATTCTTTCCTTAAAATGAGAAATAAACTGCGCTTTATTTTCATTGTTTATATATTTACAAATAGCAAATATACATGAATATTTCGAATACACATGAAATATTCACGTTAATATTTCGAATACACATGAAATATTCACGTTAATATTTAAGGAAAATGTTTTATTGATTAAGATTAATAATTTTAATTGATTTTGATTAAACCCTAAGTGGAATTGTATTTGAAGAAATACTTATTTTTACAAATACAAAAAACATCAAGTTTGTCGAAAACAAAATCAACATATTTCTGCCAGAGTTGTGGCAACCAAAGCAGCAAATGGCTTGGCAAATGCCCTGCTTGTGGCGAGTGGAACTCCTTTGTGGAAGAGGTGGTAAGCAGTGGTAAGGAAGAAAAGAAACCCTATCAGAAAAACTCCAAAAAACCCATTCCACAATCTATCTCCGACATTAGTTTTGAAAAAGAAAGCCGCATCAACACTGGGATGGAAGAACTAAACCGTGTACTTGGCGGTGGAATGGTAAGTGGTTCTGTAATACTTGTAGGTGGTGAACCTGGAATTGGAAAAAGCACACTAATGCTTCAAATGGCTCTTAAAATTAAAGGGCTTCGGATACTTTATGTTTCGGGGGAGGAAAGTGGCCGTCAACTGAAAATGCGAGCAGACAGAATTGGAATTGAAAATCAGGATTGTCTAATTCTGAACGAAACCAGCACTAACGAAATTTTCCGCCACATTGGCGAAGTGGAACCAAATATGGTAGTGATAGATTCCATCCAAACACTGCATACCGATGTTTTGGAATCGTCGGCAGGGAGCATTTCTCAGATTCGCGAAACGGCGGCAGAGATGCAGAAGTTTTCAAAAATAACTAATATTCCAGTGGTATTAATAGGGCACATTACAAAAGATGGAAATATTGCCGGCCCGAAAATACTGGAACACATGGTTGACACTGTACTGAATTTTGAAGGCGACCGACATTATGGATTCAGGATCTTGCGCTCTGTGAAAAACCGTTTTGGCTCAACATCCGAATTAGGAATTTTTGAAATGAACAGTAGTGGCCTTCGAGAAGTTACCAACCCAAGCGAATTGCTTTTATCGCAAAGGGATGAAAATGTTAGTGGGGTGGCAATTGCTGCCATGATCGAAGGGCAAAGGCCAATGCTAATTGAAGTGCAGGCACTTGTTGGCCCTGCCGCTTACGGAACACCCCAACGCTCAGCAACAGGCTTCGATACTCGCAGGATGAATATGCTTTTAGCGGTTTTAGAAAAGCGCAGCAGTTATAAAGTAAGTACCAAAGATGTATTCCTGAACATTGCAGGCGGCATTCGTGTTGACGACCCTGCCATCGACCTAGCAGTAATTGCTTCTGTGCTTTCATCGGCAGAAGATATCCCAATTGGTAATAATGTTTGCTTCGCTGCCGAAGTGGGATTGTCGGGTGAAATAAGGGCTGTTTCAAGGACAGAAAAACGAATTTCGGAAGCAGAGAAACTTGGCTTTGAAAAAATTATTGTTTCAAAATATAGTCTAAAAGGTATTGAAAAACAAAACTATAAAATAGAAATAGTTGCCGTAAAAAACATCCAGGATATTGTGGATGAACTATTTTAAATAATAGACAACATATTAATTCTAAGCCTTCTCCTTAAAATAACTCTGTCGAAACTTAGCAAAATAATTAGGATTACTCCAAGTCCAAGAGCAAATGTATTTTGCTTAAGAATACTCACCATTTGCATTAAATAAGAATTAAACCATGCAAATTGATTATTGAAGATATCTGAAAGGAATGCAATTGGTGAAAAGATATTTTCGAAAAATGAATTATCGAAAAAATAGAACACACCAATGGAAACCAAAATTGAAGTAAACACAAGCAAAGCAGGAATAATAGTATTCATTTGAATTACAGTTTTGCTACTTTCTTCAAATCCAGTTATTGAATTCATAACATTGCTGGTAAAACCTTCAGGAGCCTTCTCTACCTGAAGATTCTTTAATAACTCTCGAATTTTTTTATCCTCTGTATTCATATTTCAAATATTAATCTACACTTATAAAAATGCGAGTTCTGCCTTACTAATTTCAGTAATCAATGCTTTTAGTTTTTTGCGTAATCTGTGTAATTTAACCTTTACATTCGATTGGCCTAAACCTGTAATTTCACATATTTCTGAAATTGCCTTCTCCTCAAAATAATACAAACTTATAATTACCCGTTCATCGGGAAGTAATTGTGATAATGCCCTCGATAATTTTTTTTGTTCTCCATCCTTTCGCCAATTTTCTGCATTATCTTCAATTTCTTCACTGCTTATTTTAGAAGAAATATTCTCGTCAAAACTAACCCTTTTTGCTTTTCTTTTTCGTATTTCTGAAATTGCAGTATTATAAGAAATTCGATAAATCCATGTTGAAAATGAAGAATCTCTTCTAAATTTCCTCAATGAAGAATATACTTTTACAAACACATCCTGAGCCACTTCCTGAGCCAACTCATAATCTTTTACAATACCAAACACCAACGAAAATACCTTGTCTTTGTACTTGTCGACAAGCACTGCATACGCATCCCGAT
>JAOZNY010000255.1 GCA_029933565.1 Bacteroidales bacterium | reverse complement strand
TAAAACCGATTCCAAATTGTTTTAGCAGCATTACAGAAAAGGAAAATGTTATAAGGCAATACCTAAAATTGCAAGCACCACAAGTAATTGCTTCAAGGAACACACGAGGAAAAGGGATTAATGCTAAGAAAAAGAAATTAGTCTTGAATTATCATTCTAGGCATCCAGACGCTTCCATCTCCAAGATTGCTCGGCAATGCAAAGTTGATCGGAAAACAGTAAGCAAATACTTAGGTAATTGACCTTTTAAGGTGAGGAATTTTGCATGTATAAAAGTGCTATATAATAAACAATAATATAGATGATTTGTATGTGCATTTTTCCCCACTTTGGGGTGCAATAAGGCCATAAACCACACTACCTCACCAACATCATTTTCCCGCTTGTCATCTGCTCACCAGCCTCCATTCTGTAATAATAAACTCCTGTAGGTAGCCCTTCGGCATTCCAGATTACTTGCTGCTTGCCTGAGGGTTGCTGCTGCCGGATTACTTCTATTTCCTCACCAAGATGGTTGAAGATGGTGATTTGTACTGTTGATGTTTGTTGTAGGTTGTATGAGAAGGTTGTGGTGGTGGTGAAGGGGTTGGGGTTGGTACTAATATCCCATTTCGATGAACTAAGAACCGACTCCTCTATCCCAACTAAAATATTCCATTCATAAGCACCCATATCAATGTGGTTGTTAAAGAGCCTTGGTGCACCTGCAAGGTCAAATTCTGTTATTCCAGTAGTATCGACTGAACCTGCATCAACGCAAGGTGAGTTATAGGTTACTTTGTAGGGATGTTCACCCGAATAAACAAATTCTGGGTTTTGGTTTATATTTCCTTCGAGCCAGTTCACAGTTGCATTTTCGTTTGTCTGAATAGAATTTTGACCACCCGTTATTAAGGAATTAGAAACAGTAATTGTACTAGGAGCACCTGTAGCGCCACATACAATTTGTTGTGGTGAAAGACTAAAGATTATAGAATTTTCTAATGATAAAATCACATCGTTGTAAAAGTAAATATCCATACCATCTTCTGCTTCATTGTTAGCAATTGTATTATTAATCCCATTAAAGTCAGTGTATTGAAGAAAAATACCACCTCCGAATTTCGTGGCAACATTGTCATGAACAAGAAGATTTACATAATTGGTATTAGTATCATAAAAAGGGGAATACGCATACATACCACCACCACATCTTGCATGATTGTTTCCAATTTCCACATTAAGGAATTCCGTTCTCCAACTATACGCCATAAATATTCCACCACCATCTTTACTTGCAGTATTCCCCATCACTTTTACATTTTCAAGGTTATAACTTCCATTAAAACTAAGATATAATCCGCCTCCTTCTTTCGAAGAGTTGTTTTCAAACTTAGAATCATAGAGCCAAAAATCCTCATTAAAGTGATGAAATCCACCACCCTCTTCACCTGAATGATTATTTGATATTGTTACATTATGACCAACAAGCCTCGATGATGAACAATATAATCCACCTCCGTATTTATCTGCTTCATTATTTATAAATCTAACATTATCAAGGTTGATATCCCAATGATAACACTTCAATCCACCACCTTCTTGTGCATAGTTATTGATTATTAAAAGATTAGAAAGTATTAAGTCAGACGATCCGTAACTTGCGTAAATACCACCTCCATAAATCGCATAACCATTGGTTATTGTAAATCCGTGTATTTGAAAACTTTCATTCATATAGCAATTATTAAAATGTACAACTGACCCATTCTGATTGCCGTCAATTACAGTTTGAGAAATATAAGATGTATCAAGCGTAGTTAAATACCATGAAGCAAGTACAATGTTTTTTGAATTATTATACAAGTTCTCAACATAAGTCCCCGGCGCAACCAAAACAGTATCACCATTATTTGCAACATCAATTCCTTTTTGGATAGTTGGATAATCTTCCGGAATATTGATAATTTGGGAGACTAGCGAATTTGTTGCCGTTAGGAGAATAGCGGTAATGATTAATAAGTTTTTCATTTTGGTTTGTTTTGGTAGTGCAATTTACTAATAATATTGTTAGGAAGCATTTGACAGGATTAGTTTCAGGAAATAAGGGCTTCAAAATCCCTCGTCAATCAAATTTGCCGCCCAGACCATGCTGAGAGATTATATCACACACCAAGCCGAAGGTTGATTGAATCAAGTCTGTCACCAAATTTGCTTCTCCTGCAGTCTTTTTCAGTCGCAAACTACTCTGTGTTCGAAGCATTGAAAAAACAAAGCTTCAAACCCATCGTTTGCTTATAGTTAGGCTCACCTGCGATCGCTCGGGCTGCGGCTTAGTGTTTATTGAGCCTCCGGCAAGTGGGAAGCCTTGTCTAAAGATATCCTCCAGTCGGATTACATCCTTCTTCTGGAAGACCCTCGTTCAATTCGCAAAAGGTGAGCGTTGCTTTAGGAGAGGTTTAGTTCAACATCTGCTTACTAATGGCTCTGTGAGCCGAATGAAGGCTATTTATTAGCGGGCGTTTTTTATTACTCTTTTTACAATACTTCTGTTTTCAATATTTACAACAATCATTATTAATCCCGTTATTGGACTTTCTATCTTTATTCTATTATTATGAACATTAAATTTCAATGGAACTCCTTTTAAATCAAAAACTTCAACACTCTGAGGTGTAATATCTTTTCCACATTGAAAATAATAGTTACCATTAGACGGATTAGGATATATTTCGCATACAAATTTGTTTTTATTATTGTTAATATATACAGTGCTGTCACATTGGTAAGCGAACGTTTTAGTATGGCTATTTCCATTTGAATTATTGACCTCAATAAGAACAGGATAATTAAAACTGTTATAAATTATATCTTGTGAAGCAGAACCTGTGCTTCCTGAGTAACTTACCCAATTGTTTTCCTGGCAATAGTCAGTTAGGCCAAATTGTCCTGCAAGAACTATCTCTGATTTATAATATGGATTATACTTATTGTCGTAACTATAAGTTATATCAGAAAAAACATATCCAGTAAGTTCTTTATAAATTGATCGGCGAATATTATTATTAAGGTAGGTGTATATTATTATTCTCGTCAATGTTGAATCAATCATTCCGTTTACAAGATAGTAGTATTTATATTCAGTGATTTGATTGTTATCATTCCATACAATATCACCTAGAATCACATCATATGTTATAATACTAGATAACTTTCCACTTGTATATTTGTATACTTTTGTAGTGTCAACTCCGTAAACTGTATCACCATCAACAGTAATACCGTATTCCAATAGATATTTTAATACAGTATCATTTATATAATGCAAATCTTTATAAAAAACAGTCTCAATATTTGGAAACCAAAGCGCCTCCCAGTGTATTTGTGATGCTTTTCCGAATGAATTATATTCAATTTTTTTATTTTCTAGACTGTCTAAAATGCAATTTTGTCCATTAACGAAACTGAAGATAAATAACAGTGTAGAAAGAGTCAATATTTGTTTCATTTACTTTTGGTTTTGTACAGATTAATTCATGCTCTTTTGCAAATGCCAGTTAACGGGAGTCTGCGCACAAACCCCATTTCAATTGTAAAAGTACTAATTATTGAACTCGGATAATTTATAATCAATGCAAATTATCGAATGATAAGAATTTCTGTCGATCAAACGCTCTGCCTACTTTCTGCAATCAATTCGTGCTTCCATCCTCCCACAAGCCACCGCACCGCACTTCATCGCACGGCAGAAATGCGCTGCGCTAGAACTATTGTGCTTCGGATTGAGAGGGTGTTTAGAGGGCTGAAATAGAGTTGTGCTAAAATAGTTTTTGGACTTGTTCTACAGGCAAAAAACAGGCAAAAATAAAAACAGCACTTTCATAAAATACAGAAAGCCACCCGGTTAAGAGTGGCTTTCGTGGGCCCACCTGGACTCGA
>JAOZNY010000055.1 GCA_029933565.1 Bacteroidales bacterium | reverse complement strand
GTTATGCTGCATTGATACAAGGAGATTTTAATGCCGGACTTGTGTTTAAACTTGGAAACTAATTAAGATGTTTTTCGGTAACGCATTATTGACAATGAGAGTACTGCTATTGCATAGGTAAGCAGCAAATAAAACTCACGTTGGAAATCCATAAATCCTGAACCTTTCAACATAATCATCCTGTTTATTTTTATAAAATAGGCAAGAGGGTTAATGTAGTTTAAGATTTGTGCCCAGTTGGGCATACTCTCAATAGGAGTAAATAATCCGCTCATCAATATAAAAATCACCAAAAAGAACCATGAAATAAACATGGCCTGTTGCATGGTGTTTGTCATTGTTGAAATAAACAAACCCAGGGATAGTACAGCAATTAAATAAACTGATGCTACTCCAAATAATAGTGCAACACTCCCAATCACGGGTATGTTGAAAACTAGATAAGCAAGTATTAAACCTATGGCTAGATCAATATTAGCAATTACCCAGAATGGGATTAATTTACCAGCAATAAACTGGTATTTTTTTATTGGAGTAACATTAATTTGTTCAATGGTTCCTATCTCTTTTTCTTTAACCAAATTCATGCTCGACAGGAACATACCAATTATTGTTACCAAAAGAACCAATATTCCAGGGACCATAAATGTGATATAATTTAGTTCGGGGTTGTACCAAAAAGAGGGGTGAGTATTAATTGGCAGATTAACATTTGCCAAAGGAAATTCATCAATAATTATTTCTTTGTTAAAATCAGAAATTATTAAAGTGGCATAAGCACCCATCAAACTTGCCGCACTTCCATTAATTCCATTTGTGATTACCTGGATTTTTCCTCTTTTCTCAAGCTGTAAACTTCTTTCAAAATCAGGTTCTATTACTATTATCTGGTCGGCAGTACCCATGCGTAAAGTTTCCTCAGCAGTTTTATAATCAATAGCTTCACCAATAAAATTATAAAAGGAAGAACCCGTAAACTTTGACTTTAACTGTGAAGACAAAATAGATTTATCGTGATCAACAACAACAAAATTTATATTCTTTATTTCAAATGTTGCTGTATAAGAAAGTATTAACAACTGAAATATTGGAACGATAAAAATAATCGGCAACATCGCCTTATCCCTGAATATTTGAATAAACTCCTTTTGTATTATGAATAATATTGTTCTCATAATTATTCCAGCCTAAGTTTAAACTTTTTCACACTCATTGCAATTAAGAAAATCGTTGTGCCAAAAATTATCAGGGTTTCTTTCCAAAAATATGCAATGCCAACTCCTTTGAGCATAATCGCCTTTACAATAATTATAAACCATTTTGAAGGCATAACATGGCTGATAAGTTGTAAAATATATGGCATATTTTCAACAGGAAATATAAAACCTGAAAGCATAATTGTAGGTAGGAGAAGCCCAAACATTGATAATAACATTGCCTGTTGTTGTGATTTACTGACTGCAGAAATTAAAATCCCCAATGCCAGAGCCATTACAATAAACATAATACTTTCCAATAGTAACAATACTACATTTCCCTGAATGGGCATACCAAACACAAACCTAGCCATTAGTAGGATTACAATCAGGTTGATAAATGAAAGTAAAATGTAAGGAATAACTTTACCAAGAATGATTTGAATTGGTTTTAAAGGCGACACTAATAACGCTTCCATAGTTCCCATTTCCTTTTCACGAGTAATGGAAATTGATGTCATCATAGTTGAAACTAACATTAAAATAATTGTAATAACACCTGGAACAAACATGTAAACGCTCTTTAATTCTGGGTTATAAAGCATCTTCGATTCTGTTATTATACTCATGGGAATTTTACCTGCAGTTTTCATCATTTGCATTGTATGGGTATTTATAATACCTGTTGTATATGCATTAATCATAGTGGCAGTATTAGGCTCTGATGCATCCAGAATAAGTTGCACATTTGCACTGCCTTCCTTTTCAAGTTTTTTAGCAAAATTATCTTCAAATACAATAACTTCTTTTACACTTCCGCGCTTAAATGAATTGCCAATACCATCATTACTTTTCAGATTACTTTCAAGTTTGAAGTAACCAGAAGATAATAATTTCGAAGTTATTTCTCTGGTAACATGATCCTTAGAGTGGTCAAGAATTGCAATGGGAACATCTTTAATATCAGTGGTTATGGCAAATCCAAAAAGTAAAACCTGGGCTACAGGCATACCAAAAAGTATTACCATCGACCTGATGTCGCGGAAAATATGAAAAAACTCTTTTTTAATAAATGGCCACATTGTGTAATGTTGTCGTTGTTATCAAGTTATCATTGTTATCGTTGTTGTCTTTGTTATTGGTTTGAGTATCCATGTCTAAACTCTTGCTATTTTCACAAATACTTCATCCATTGTTTTAACCCCAAATTGTTTCTTTAGCATGGCCGGTGTATCTAGTGCCTCTATTCTACCCTCTGCCATAATAGAAACTCTTTGACAATACTCAGCTTCATCCATATAATGAGTTGTTACAAAAACTGTTGTCCCCTCATCGGCTTTTTCATAGATCATTTCCCAAAACTGCCTTCGTGTTATGGGGTCAACACCACCTGTTGGTTCATCAAGAAAAACAACAGCAGGATCATGCATTCCGGCTACCGAAAAAGCAAGTTTCTGTTTCCATCCAAGTGGTATTTTTTTTAAAAGCATATCCCTATAATCAGTCATCCCTAGTTTGTTGAGCATGAACTCAGTCTTTTCCCTGATTTCTTTATTTGAGAGGCGATAAATGCCGCCATAAAACCTAAAGTTCTCTTTTACCGTTAAGTCGTCGTAAAGTGAAAATCGCTGACTCATATAGCCGATATTCTTCTTAACTTCATCAGTTTCGCGGCTAACGTCGAATCCTGCAACAATGGCTTTGCCTGAAGTTGGTTTTGAAAGTCCTGAAAGAATTTTTATTGCAGTAGTTTTTCCGGCACCATTAGCACCTAAAAAGCCAAAGATCTCACCCTTCTTAACCTCAAAGTTCAGATTGTCGTTAGCAACAAAATTTCCAAACTTTTTCACTAAGTTTTCAACTACAATTATATTTTCTTCTTTGTTCACTAAGTATAGTTGTTTAAAGTTAAGTTGATTTGGTAATAAAACTGAAAAAATGATTGGGTAGTTAATTGACACACCCCTGATTCCCCTCTCAATAGGGGATAATAGGGAATCATTTTTTCAGTTTTATATTTCATTTCTTTAAATTAAACAAATCAATATTTATTCCTCCATCAAAGCCAGAAAACAATCCTCAATCTGGGCTACAGTTTTCTTAACAACAATATTTTCATGTCCTTTTTCTTTCAAACTGCTGGCAACCAAAGTGCTTACAGTATCTTCTTCTAGTTTAGTAGTAGTAAAATGAACAGTTTCGCCAAAGCGAAAAATAAGCCTGATGTCATCGTTAATTTCGTTCAGATTGGAAAGCAAAGCAAACATATTATTTGTTTTAACTTCCCAAAGTCTACCCGCATAACTATTTACAATAATTTCAGGAGTATCAACAGCCATAATCTCACCTTTTTGCATGAGGGCTACTCTGTCGCAAAGCGATGCTTCGTCCATGTAAGGAGTTGAGACCAAAATGGTGATTCCTGTTTTCTGCATTTTCTTCAAAAGTTCCCAAAACTCCTTGCGCGATACTGCGTCAACACCTGTGGTTGGTTCATCGAGTATCAGAAGTTTAGGTTTATGAATTAGGGCACATGACAATGCCAGTTTTTGTTTCATGCCACCCGAAAGGTCACCAGCTTTCCTCTTTTTAAAAGGTTCAATCTGCTCGTAAATATCTTTAATAAGATGATAGTTTTCTTTAAGAGATGTCTTAAAAATACTGGCATAAAAATTAAGGTTTTCTTCTACCGTTAAATCCAGGTAAAGCGAGAATCTTCCGGGCATATAGCCTGTTAGGTTCCTAATTTTTTTGAAATCGGAAACACAATCAAGCCCATCTACAGAAATACTCCCCGATGTGGGCAAAAGCAAACTGGTAATAAGTCTGAACAAAGTTGTTTTGCCGGCGCCATCCGGGCCAATGAAGCCAAACAGCTCACCTGGCTCAACTTTGAGACTTACATTTTTAAGGGCCTTAACTTTTTCAAAGTCCTTATTTAATTCCTGTATTTCCAGTTTAACAGACATACTTTTCCCATTATCCCTCTAAAATGGTTTCTCTTTGAAGAAACGATTCTAAGGAATTTGAATTTATTTCTTTAAGAAAAAACTATTTAACTTTTGTCCAATATGTTGTTCTTCCCAGTAGGCTGATTCCAATAAAACCTCTAATCTTAAGAGTGTTCATGTCATCCTCATCTTCAAATTCCATGTAACAACTGTAGGTTTTACCGTTTTTTGGATCATAAATCTGACCGTCTTCCCATTCGTCATCGCCATCGAAAACGAAATCTTTAAGTAAAAGTAATCCCATAACAGGTCTGCTCCTTAAACTTTCATCTTCGTTTTCCTTGTCAAGTTTAGGTTTTCCTGTTTCTTCACGGATGGGATCTTTCAACCACACAATTTTCCCACTGTAAATGTCGCCATCCTTGTAAATCTCAACATTGGCATCTTTGTCTTCGTTCATCCAAACACCCAAAATATCATCTGCTGCAAAATCCTGAGCATTAAGTTGGGCAAAAGGTATAGCCATCATGGCTATCATAATCATTAAAATTGCTTTTAGTTTCATAGTAAACTTTTTAATTAACATTTAATTTATAATTATTTAATAAAATTCAATTCACCGGGCATGCCTATCTTTAGACTACCGTCGTTTTTAACCAAAACTTTAATCGCATAAACCAAATTCACACGTTCTTCTTTAGTCTGAATCGTCTTTGGTGTAAATTCTGCCGTAGAAGAAATCCAAACTACTTTGCCTCTGGTAGTAGCGTTTTCAGTTTTGTTTTTATCATATAAAACTTCAACCTCATCACCCAACTTCACATCAGGTAATTGAGCTCCGCTAATATAGGCTTTAAGTTTGATATTTTTAATGTCAGCTAATTTATACAAAGGCTTACCCATTACAGCCAATTCGCCCTGTTCTGAATATTTGACCATAACGGCCCCATTTGATGGGTTTCTAATTAAACATTTTGTAATAAGTTCCTCAATTTGTTCTACCTGAATTCCAACACCATTTATCTGATCCAGTACATTTTGCTTTTTGGAAACTACAGCATCTATCATTTTCTCATTCAAATCGACAAGACCATTAATATCGTCGAGTTGCTTTTTTGTTGCTGCCCCTTGCTTATACATTTTTTTAATCCTCGCCTGATTTACTTTATTGTTTTCCAATTGCTGACGTTGCACTTCAATTTCGGAATTAATACTCGCCAACTGCGAACTAATAGTAAGTTTTTGTTGCTCCAGCAATTTCTTCTTTAAATACAAGTCAGTTGTGTCGATAAGTCCGATGCTTACCCCTTTGGCCAGCACATCGCCTTCCTGCACATTAAATTGGAGTAACTCGCCATTTGATTGGGCAGAAACAACTATTTCTGTTGCTTCAAAATTACCATAAGCATCCGATTTATTCTCTGTATCCGTACAGGAAGAAAAAAATAATCCAAGAGTTGTAAATAATATAATGTAGTTGATTTTCATTTTTGTAAAATTAAATTTTTCCAATTGCTGTGAGATATAATAATTTTGAATAAACCAATTGTAGTTTGTGTGCTTCAAGGTTTAGGTGTGCTTTTGCCTTTTTATTTATTTCAATAAGATAATTTGTTGCAGTAATAGTACCGTTATCCATTTGATTGTTGGCAGTTTTTACTACATTTTCCTGAAGCCTGACAATTACCTTATCAGATTCAATTAACTTATAATACTTATTAATATCACTTATTTTTTTGTGCAAATCGGCCCTTAAATTCTGATCAAATGTTTGCTTTTGAGAATTAATAATCTGACTTTGAATTTCCAGAACCTGCTTCTCTCTTTTTACCTTACTCCAATCCCAGATATTCCACCTTAAAGCAGCACCAACTTTATAATAATCATCAAATTGATTTTTAAGCATGTCGTAGCCCGGCCTACCGTAGCCCACCTGGCCAAATGCCATAAAAACTGGTTTGCGTTTTACTGCTGTCACCGATTTGAGGGCAGAAAGTTTTTCTTGTTGCAAACTAAGAAGAAGATATTCGGGTCGATTATTGACAAAATTATAATCTGATATTTCAATATCTGGGAATTCAAGTTGGGAAGCAGTATTTATATTCAGCCCACTAATTTCATTGAATGAAGAAATTAAGGCATTTATGTCGTCATCAATTTCTATTATTTTTTGCTCCGTTAAATTCACCTCCACTCTTAGTGCATCTATTTCTGAACTAAGCAGCACCCCATTTTCAAATGCTATTTTAGCATCCTCAACCCTCACTTCCAAATTATTTTTTAGTGTACTAAGAATTTCTTCGTTTTTGCTGAGATAAATAATATTAAAGAACAAATGGTTAATCCTGTCTTTTAATTGATAAAGTTCAACCTGAAGTTTTTGGGTAGAAATTTTATAATCAGTTTCTTCAAGTTTTTTCATGCTGCTTGTAAGGCCTCCATCGTAAATCATTTGCTCAATATCCAGGTTTATTTTATACCAGTCTTTATCAAGTTCCTCAATCTGAAGACCCGCAGGTAAATTATCGCCAAAGGGCATTTTTGTAACATCCGACTGATAGGAAGCCTGACCGTTTAAATTGAGTTTAGGGTAATAGTTAGTTTTGATATTTTTTGTATTGAGGTCGAAAACAGCCTTGTTTAACTCCAGTTGACTAAGATTTGGATAATTACTAATAGCGCTGTCGTAACATTGGCTAAGAGTTAATTTTTGTTCCACTTGCCCAACAACAACAATGGGTATTAGAATTATCAGTATTAAAAACCTTTGCTTCATCTTAACTTTGATTTTTGAAAATAGCTGCGTTAATAAAACTTGTAATATGTTGAGTTCTTTCGTCGATAAAATTATCAAATTCAACTTTGTTTCCATCAAAAATAAATCCTTTAATAATTGGAGCAGCAACAAAAGGAAAAATGCTTAACGACAAGATGTTCACCATTATGTGAACAGGATTAAAATCTCTTATATCCTTACGATTCGACTCCTTGACCAAAAGTTGAATCAGGAAGGATTTATCCATGCCAGAGTCTTTTATCAAATCAACTACCATAAATGGATTACGGTTTAACTCATGAAGAATAAAATTAGGTAAATATGGCTTGCTTTTAAGCATGGCAACATAGTATGAAACAAAGTATTCAATCAATTCTTCAATTGTATTTGCCCTTCCTATCACCTCAGCAATTGAGGAAAAAGCCTCTGAGAATACCTCATGAAAAACCCTTTCAAACAACTTATCTTTAGACCTGAAATAATAATGCAGCAAAGCCTTATTTATACTTGCAGTATCAGCAATCTCCTGCATCCTTGCTCCATCATGCCCCTTAAGTATGAAAACCTCCTTAGCGGCATCAACAATTCTTTGCTCAGTATTTGTCTTTTTTTTAACCATTTAATTTAACTATTTAGTTAAACCAGTTGGCAAATATATATCATTGAATTGCGTTTGTCAAGTTTTTTTACATTTCTTTATTTTATGAAGCGTTTTTATTCGCATAAAAATATCTCATAACAATATTAATTGCTTATTAATTGATGATGATTGAGCATTTTTAATTTACATTTGCCAAAGAATTCAAAACTAAAACAGATGAAGATTAATCTTATATTTTTTGCGGCATTATTGATTACTGTTTTTTCATGCAATAGTCCCGAGAGCAAATTAAGCGGAACATGGAAAGTGACGGATGTGGAAACACACTTTGATGAAAATAGCATGACCCCGGCAATGGTAAGCCAGGTTGTTGAAATGCAGAAAGAAGCTTTCTTCAAGATACTTAACGACAGTGTAATAATAATTATGTCGAGTGACAATACACATGAAGCAAAATGGAGTTTTGATGAGGAGAGTGGTATTATTAGTTACTATTTTGAAACTACTCCATCAACTAAAAACGAATTAGGCACACTCATTAACGGTAATATAATAGCAGAATCAGAAGCACCCATTGGTAAAATGGTTATTACTTACGCTAAAGAAAAATAATTTACTATTTTTTCAAATTTTAATTGAATAAACAAGTGCTTCAACTTGTTTGAGTAGGTCTCGCTTTTTCTGGTTTGGCTTATAAACATAGGCAAATACCGTAACAATTTTTGATGTTTTCTCATTGTAAAAGGTATAACTTTTAAATGGGCCACCCATAAAATCGTTTTCAACTCGCCACATTCCTGCTAACTCAACAGCGTATGCTGCCGGAAAATCTTCCAGAATCTTTTGCTCAGGAGGCATAAATTCTTTATCGGTAGTCATATAAGACTCATACACTGCGCCGGGCACATTATTTTTAAGACCTAGATCAATTCTTGCTATTATACTTTCTTTTGAAAACTGAGCCGTATCCTGATAATCGGCAGAAATAATAATAATCGACTGGCTCAGGTCAACCGCCTCTTTTCTTATCCAAACAAAGTCATCAAGGTTTTTTGCAAGGTAGAAGTCTTTGGGAATTACTATTTTTATTCCTGTTGACTTTTTAACTTTCTTAACAGCATCGGTATTTTGCACCGGCCTGAAAACATTCATTATCCTATCCCTATCACTTTTATCGTATGCATCAATAAATCTATCCTGATTATTAGAAACCACATCTACAAACTCCTTACTGGAGGCAGCAGTTATTTTATAAACTCTCTGTGGGGCCGACCAAAAATCAACACTGGTTTCTATTTTAGGTTTCTTTATTTTAGGATCTATTTCAACTATAAATAGGTTGTGATGCTTTTGAAATAATTCCGAAAAACTCTTTTTTTGCACATGCGACAACCTGAAAAGAGGCTCTGGCTGTGGTAACCCATATTGTTCTTTTGCAAATGTTTCACGGATTACTTTTCCTATGCCGTTATCCCACTGCTTTTCGCTCTCAACTACAACCAATATTTCAGAAGTGTTTCCAATTGAGCGAGGTTTATCCGATTTACCAGTTCCTGTACACGATGATAATGCAAAAACTGCAAATATCGTTACCAAAGCCACTACTAATTTTCTTGTCATGACACAAAAAATTTATTTTAGGCTTAACGAATAATTGTAAATATTATTGCATTAACTCAGCAAAGCTATTAACGAAATTTGACTTCTAACTCAGGGCCGCTATTTTAAGTTTCTGTCCGGGTTGTAGCCTTTTGCTATTGGTAATATTGTTCAGGCTTTTAATCTTATCAACGGTAACTCCATCATATTCCTTGGCAATATCCCAAAGGGTATCTCCTGATCTCACAACATGATAAAGATATTTTCCGTCTTTTACCGTTGCACTTTTTTTTGTTTCCGGCTTATAAACAATAAGATTTTGGTTAGGGTAGATCCGTGAATTTTTTAAATTGTTCCACTCTTTTAAATCAGTAGTGGTACATTTATATTTCTTTGCAATTAACCCAAGGTTTTCGCCACTTTTAACTTTATGGTAAGATTTTGTTGAAGAGCGGTTAACAGGAGTTTTGGAGGTTTTATAATATTTACTGCTCCCTGCTCCATATAAAACCAGTTTCTGACCAGGATAAATCCGACTGCTCCTCAAGCCATTCCAACTTTTTATTTGACTTACATAAACATGATTTCTTTTGGCAATACTTCCAAGGTTATCTCCACTTCTAACAATGTAGATATTACGGTCTTTTACCTTTTTTACTTCAGCAAGTAATTTATCACGCTCAATTCCATTCTTTGTTTTAAAAGCATAAAGTGCCTGTTCGTTGTTCAAATAATCAGCAATGTATTTATTCTGCAAACGCAAGAGATATTTTTTCTCTGCCGATGATGGAATAATTCCCATTTTATAAGTTGGATTCAATGCTTTCAACTCTTTCATTGGAATGCCAAACAGCTCATTCAACTGATCGAATGCCAATACATCATTTACCGTGACTGTATCAGTATCAAAATAATAATATTCGGGTGCAACTTCCTGAATATTATGTTCTGGCGCATAATTCATTACATAGTTAACAGCAATAAATGCCGGAACATAACCTCGTGTTTCCCTTGGGAGATATGGCCAAACTGCCCAATAATTTTTCGTACCACCAGACTTTCTTAAGGCTCTGTTTACATTTCCTGCTCCCGAATTGTAAGCAGCAAGTGCAAGCGACCAATCGCCATAAATATCGTAAAGATCTGTTAGATGTTCGCAAGCAGCCACCGTCGATTTAAAAGGATCGTATCTGTCGTCAACTAATGATGAAACCTTAAGACCATACACTTTGCCAGTGCCATACATAAACTGCCATAAGCCTTTGGCTCCTTTGTGCGAGCCTGCATTAGGAACTAATGCCGATTCAACTATTGCCAGATACTTTATTTCCAGTGGCATGTCGAATCTGTCCAATTGTTCTTCGAACATTGGAAAATATAGTTTTGCCCTACCCAGCATTTTTGCACTCAGATTACGCTTTTTAAAAGCATAAAGTTCAATAAATTTTCGTACCTCTTTATTGTAAGTAAGTTCAATTGGAGTTTCTATATTTAATGCCTCCAGACGCTGCTCATAAACTGAGTCTGGGAAATGAGGAACGTAATCTGGCTCGTACTTAAAATCCTTTGGCTCACTCCTTTTATACACATTGTTTTGCCTTTGGTTTAATGAAATAAATACTAAACTATCAAGATGTTTTAACAAAGGGGTGTCAAAAATAAAAACCGGCTTTATTTGTGTAGTGTCAGGAAGCGATTGTCCTTTGCCTTCAAAAGAAATACCAGAGAATCCAGATAAAAAGGAAAGCAATAAAACTAGTAGGATAAATATATTTCTATTCTCTTTAATCATTATTTTGTTGTATTGTCAATAATAAACGTGAAACATGGCAAAAGTATATATTCCTAAGCAAAATAATTTACCTAAAATATAAACTAATCCACAAAGAAAAGTTGAAAGAAGAAATTAAGATAAGGAAATAGAGGCAGCAAAAAAACTTATAGTTCTTTCTTTAAGATATTGGTCCAGTCTTTTACCCTTTGATCGGTAAGATGTGCCTCATTGTCTTCATCAAGAGCAAGTCCAAAAAACATATCTCCTTCCTTTCCCTCAGATTCAGTAAATGTATAACCTTTAGTTGACCATTGTCCAATAAGTTTACCTTTTACTTTTTTAACCTCATCGTTTAAAATACCTAAGCCATCTACAAAATGTGCAGGGTAAAGCACTTGATTACCAAGGCCAAAAAGTGCTATCTTACGGTTACTAAGGTCGTGTTCTTCAATTTTCCTGAAAAACCTATTCCATTTATTGTTACTGTCGGCATCTTCCCATTTTCCAGCACCAATTGTTGAATTACCCATAATTATCATTTCATAATTATCCAGAGTATCAACATCAAATGAGTCAACATCAAAAATATCAATATCACTATTATCAAATTGTGAGTAAATCTTGTTGGCTGACTTCTCTACATTTCCGCCTTTTGTCCAATAAATCAGTACTATCTTTTTCATTTTAATTTTAGTTTTTAAGAAATGTAAAAATACATTTTATTGTTTACATTTGAAACCCGATTTTTAAAGAAAATATCAATTTATGCTCAATAGAGAGGTTTTCATTTTTATTGGATTTATTATACTGATAGTTACAATATTAATTATTGACCTTAGTGTATTCAATAAAAAAAATCATGTTGTTTGTTTCCGCGAAGCACTTGGGTTTACGATTATTTGGGTTACATCTGCACTCTTATTTGGTACACTTATTTATTTCTTTGGGCAATATATTCACGATATTCAGAATATTGATGAATTAAAAGAAATTGTCCAAAAGTATAGCCACCCAATTACTATTATTGAGAATGATTTCGATAGATCATTGCAAATTTACCGGCAAAATCTGGCATTGGAATATCTAACTGGCTACATTATTGAATACTCCCTTTCAGTCGATAATATTTTTGTGATTTTAATGATCTTCCTTTCATTTGGTATTGAACAAAAGTATTATCATAAGGTGCTATTTTGGGGAATAGTTGGAGCAATTGTTATGAGATTCCTTTTTATCTTCCTCAGTGCAGCACTAATTCAAAAGTTCGATTGGATAATGTACTTTTTTGGAGCACTTTTAATTTTTACTGGGCTCAAAATATTTCTAGAGAGAAATAAAAAAGAAAAAATTAATACAGCAAACCATTATATTGTAAGGCTTGCAAATAGATTTTTACCAGTTGATACATCAGATAACAGTGGCAATTTTTTTACCCGTAAGAATGGGAAATTATTTGTGACGGCCTTGTTTGTAGTACTCTTAGTAATTGAGTTTACCGATGTAATATTTGCTGTAGATTCTGTTCCGGCAATATTTTCAATAACCAAAGACCCATTCATTGTTTATTTCTCCAACATCTTTGCAATAATTGGATTAAGGTCGTTGTTTTTCCTCATCTCAAGCATTATCGATAAATTCCGTTTCCTAAAAATTGGGCTTTCAGTTTTATTGATCTTCATTGGGCTAAAAATGATAATTCACCATTTTATTGAGATTAGTACTGCACAGTCGTTAGTAGCAGTACTTACAATACTTTCTTCAAGTATTCTATTATCGGTATTTATACCTGAGAATGAGAATAAGGTTAAAGGTGGAATAGGGAAATAAGGGAATATTGTCTCGTCCTGAAATAAAAGAAACCCATGAATTACCCATGAGTTACTCCGGGTTAAAACCCAGAGAATAATAGGGGGTATAGGATTTCCTTAAATCCCTTATGCCCCCTATTTCCTTATTTCTAAATCTAGAAGTTAAAGATTAATTGCTACAACTTCTTTAACCTGAGGAAGTACTTTCTTTAATGTTGCTTCCACCCCATTTTTCAATGTCATTGTGCTAAAGGCGCATGTGCCACAAGCACCTGTTAGTTCCACATTTACAGTATAATCGTCAGTAACATTAACAAAGTTTATGTCGCCACCATCTGCCTGAAGATAAGGCCTAACTTGTTCCAAAACATTTTCTATTTTTTGGTTTAGCTCTTCTTTGGATTCAGTCATTTTAAATGATTTTAGTTATATGTTTTTTTAAAGAGCCTCAACTCTTTCTTTAATTTTTACTGCCAGTTCAGCAAAAGCTTTACTAATTGGATTACTCTCATCCATTGCAATTGGTTTGCCAGTATCTCCACCTTCCCTTATTTTCTCTACTATTGGTATTCTTCCTAAAACCGGAATATCTAATTCTTTTGCCAGTTCGTCGCCAGCACCTTGACCGAAGAGGTAGTATTTCTTTTCGGGGCAATCTGATGGTGTAAAATAAGCCATATTTTCAACTATTCCCAACAAAGGAATCTCAAGTTTATCCTGACGGTACATCATTGCTGCACGGCGTACATCGGCAGTAGCAATTTTTTGAGGAGTTGTAACAAGTACAGTTCCTCTAATATTGTAACTCTGGGCCAAAGTAAGTTGAATATCACCAGTCCCAGGAGGCATATCGATAACTAAAAAGTCGAGGTTTCCCCATTCAGAGTCGGTCATCAACTGGTTGAAGGCATTATTTATCATTGAGCCACGCCACATTAAAGCCTGATCAGGCTTCACAAAAAACCCAAGCGAAAGGATTTTAATTCCATACTTTTCCAATGGCAACATAATTGGTTTGCCCTCACGTTCCAAAACACCAGGAGTTTCTCCTTCTACACCAAACATAATTGGAACCGATGGCCCCATAATATCAGCATCGAGTATTCCAACTGAATTCCCAGCCTTTGCTAGCGAAACAGCAAGGTTCGCAGCAACAGTAGATTTTCCAACTCCACCTTTTCCTGAAATAACAGCAATTATATTCTTTACGCCTGATAATGGCCCCTGCCCTACTTCTTTTTCAGCAATTGGCTTAACATCCACAGAAACATCGTCGCCCAATTCTGTTTTAAGGGTTTTTACAACCGAATTGTAAATAATCCCCACAGCAGGGTCGTCAAGTTTTGGAAATACAATACTTATTTTTATTTCCTTTCCCTTAATCTCAATATCATGAACCATTCCCAACTCAACAATGTTGTTGGCCTTGGCAAAAAATATTACTTGCTTTAGAGCGGTGGTAACCTGCTCTCTTGTAATAGTCATATTCTTTTATCTTTATTTAGACTTAATTGTAATAATTTTTTAACATGAGGCAAAAATAGATATATTTTTAATATCTTTAGTGATTTAACATTATTTAGAAGAGTTTTTAAATTGAGGGAAAGAATTGCTACTCAAAATAAAACTGGATCCAAAACAATTGTGATTGGTTTTATTTCTTATCTTAGTACCCGAAAAACAAAAAGCAGCAAAATGAAAACAAACCCCAAATATTTATGGCAAACAGTTTTTAGGCCAACAAAGGAATATTTTAACTTTAGCGGCTTTTTTCAACTGTCAACTTTCAACTTTCAACTTTCAACTTTCAACTTTCAACTTTCAACTTTCAACTTT
>JAOZNY010000254.1 GCA_029933565.1 Bacteroidales bacterium | reverse complement strand
CATAAATAATTATGGGAGTATTAGTAGGGAAAAAAGCCCCTTTATTTGAAGCCAATGCTGTTGTTAACGGTGGTGAGATTGTAGAAAAATTTTCACTTGAGCAGTATATTGGTAAAAAACATGTAGTTTTCTTTTTCTATCCTTTGGATTTTACATTTGTTTGTCCAACTGAATTAATTGCATTTCAGAATAAAATTGAAGAATTTGAAAAAAGAAATGTAGCAGTTGTGGGTTGTTCTGTTGACTCAGAATTTTCGCATTGGGCATGGCTGAACACTGAAAAAAATGATGGTGGAATTAAAGGTGTAAAATATCCTCTGGTTGCTGACCTTTCAAAAACAATAGCCGAGAATTACGATGTATTGGCTGGTGAATATGATTATAACGAAGAAGGCGAATCGGAATTTAATGGTGCACCTGTTGCTTACCGTGGTCTTTTCTTAATCGACAAACAAGGAATTGTACGTCACCAGGTAGTTAATGATCTTCCTCTTGGACGTAGTGTTGGTGAGGCTTTACGCATGGTTGACGCTCTTCAGTTTAACGAAGATAATGGTGAGGTTTGTCCTGCTGATTGGACTCCGGGCGAGGACGGAATGGTTGCTGACGCTGCCGGTGTTGCAAAATACCTTAGCGAGCACTAAAAAAATAAATTCTATTAATAATAGGGTGTTTAAAAGTTAAGGCTTTTGGATACCCTATTTTTATTTCTCCCCAACCCAACAACTAATCAATTCTGTAAGTCAGAGAAATCCCTCCTGTTTCAGAAACACCCATCGACATTCTAGAGTCTCCTTTCATTAATCGCGAAACTGTTTTACCAATTGCAATACCCAAAGCTGCACCAATAAAAACATCCAACGACCAATGCTGGTCTTCGTATAACCTTTGCAATCCAACGCCTGTAGCAATTCCGTACGATAAAATACCAACCCATAATTTATCCTTGTAAACCGATGAAAAGAATGATGCCATTGTAAATGCTCTTATTGTATGTCCCGAAGGGAAAGAAGTATATTCAAACCCTTTGAAAGGGCCTTCCCACAAACGCGGGTTAGAGGGTTCATCCTGATAAGGTCGATGCCTATGGGTTAAATGTTTAAGAACCTGAACTGTAATAACACTCATTACAAATGCCTGTGTTGCACCAAGCGCAATCTGACGTGCACGCAAATCATGGGCTGACAAACCATAAACATAAAAACCACCAATCAACATTGCCGGATAAAGACCACCCCAAGGCTCAATTAGGTATTTTGATGCAAAGTCGGCTCCATCACTATGAAGATTACTACTTTGAAAAAATTGCCTTATCTCATCGTCAAATTGATATAGAATCACACCCCCGGCTACCACACCTCCAGCAATTACCCATTGCTTTGAATTCCACCTTAAGGGTGAAATAGCAATTTCTTTGGAAACCGTTAAATAACTTTTAAAATATGCTTTATCAGGCTTATATGAATAATCTGTAAAAAGTGTTTCTTGCGAAAATAAATTAAAAACCATACTTATGGAAAGTAACAGAAGTGTTATTTTTAATCGCTTCATTTTAATGCTTTTTACTATTCAAGTTCCTTGGCTTTAATCCAATACTCTTCCATTTTTTCAAGGTTCATATCCTCCATTTTTAGCCCATCTTTTTCCGATTCAGTTTCAATAAATTGAAATCTGCGGATAAATTTTCTATTGGTACGTTCAAGTGCATCTTCAGGATTTACACCAATATATCGGGCATAATTTGTCAAAGCAAAAAGCAGATCGCCAAGTTCATCCTCTATCTTATCCCTGTCGAGTCCGTTATCAACTTCGTATTTCAGTTCGTTTAATTCTTCAATTACCTTATCCCAAACCTGTTCCCTTTTCTTCCACTCAAAGCCTACACCTTTTACTTTTTCCTGAATACGGTATGCTTTAATCAAAGGTGGAAGTGATTTTGGAACGCCTTCCAGAACAGACTTCTTACCTTCTTTTAGTTTTAATAATTCCCAGTTTTGAAGAACATCCTCTGCATCTGTAACTTCGGTATCGCCATAAATGTGTGGGTGCCTAAAAACTAACTTATCGGAAATGCCATTTAAAACATCTTTAATATCGAAAGCCTTTTTTTCGGAGCCAATTTTTGAATAAAAAACTATATGCAGCATAAGGTCGCCAAGTTCCTTTTTAACCTCTTCAAGGTCATTGTCCTGAATAGCATCAGAAAGTTCGTAAACCTCCTCAATTGTAAGATGGCGCAGCGACTTTATAGTTTGTTCTTTATCCCAAGGACAGCCTGCCCTAAGATCGTCCATAATATTTAAAAGCCTAACAAAGGCATCTATTTTCTCCTTCATACTGCAAAACTACTTTAATAAGTAAGCAAAGTAAAACTAAAAATTGTTCGGCTGTTTTCAATTGAACACAAGATATATAATTTGTGTTTATTTACTTTAACTTAGCCAACTGAATTATACCAACATTTTAATCAAATATGCTGAAGAAATATTTACTTACTTTTATTGTAATATTATCGTCGGTCTATTATGTTTTTCCTTCAGGGAAAGGATTATTCAAAGATAACAACCTTCAATTAGAGACTCGGCTTCACTACGGTTTCTTACTTAGCCATCATCTGGAACTTGAAAAATTTAATTCTCATTTTGGTGCTTTTGAGGTTAGTCTTCAAAAAGCAACTTATGGAACTCACCGTTGGGAAAAAGAGTATGATTACCCATTGGTAGGACTTAGTTTTTGGGCATCAAACTTAGGTGGTTTTGAGGAGATAGGAAATGGCTATGCTCTGTTTCCATATATAAATTTTCCACTTTGTAGAAATAATGAAAGCACACTTAACTTCAGGCTTGGATTAGGGCTTGGCTATCTGGGAAATAAATTTAACAACAAAACCAATTATAAAAATTTTGCAATTGGCTCACACCTGAATGTTGCTGCAAATTTGCTTATTGAATACCGTAGAACTATTTCAAAACGAGTTGTTTTGAGTGGAGGTTTGGCACTTACACATTTTTCGAATGGAACAACAAAAACTCCCAACTACGGACTAAATATTCTTACTGCTAATATTTCGGTAACTTATTTTCTGAAAAACCCGAAAAGGTATGGCGGAAATATGATTTTACCCGAACTATTTCCATTTGAATTTGATGGTAGAAAGTATCTGGAAGTCAATTTCTCTTTTGCCTTTTCAAACAAAGATATGAGTCAAAGTGTGGGAGAAAGGTTTTGGATTTATGCGGCTTATGCAAATATTATGAAAAGGGTTTCCTACAAAAGTAAATTCGGGCTGGGAGTGGATTTAACTGCTGACATGTCAGATAAATTTCTGTTAGAAAAAGAAGACACTGAAAACCTTTACGCTCCATCGGCATTTATTAAAACAGGTGTAAGTGCTGCCTACGAACTTATGATTTCCAGAATGTCAATATTATTCAATCTTGGAATCTACGTAGGAGGAAAATATAAACAGCGTGGCGATGCTTACCAACGGATTACATTAAAATATTTAATAAGAAAAGACTTGTTTTTAAATATGGTATTAAACTCGCAAGGTGGTGCAGCCGACTACATTGGAATTGGAGTAGGATATCAGTTTAATTTTATCTACAAAAGAGATATTAAACATTAGTAGGTTCTAAGTCTGAAGTTTGGAGTTCTGAGTTCTGCCACTTTACTTAATTAAAAACATTGTTGTCCGATAAAAATAATTAATCCCCTACAGGGAAGCGAACTGTTTTTTTAATCACCTGGGTTACAATAAGGTATCCACTACGTGGAATTCGCTGTAGGCGATATATTAGTGTAGCAAATAATATAGCCCCGTTTATTTATACCTCGTAGAGGTTGCACAGTTAAAGGGACATAGTTTACACTTTTTTAGGTTGTAATCTTTAGCAATAGCAAAAGATCTCTTTATTGGAGAGATTCTTCACTACGTTCAGAATGA
>JAOZNY010000054.1 GCA_029933565.1 Bacteroidales bacterium | reverse complement strand
AAAACACTTTTCATTTTTTTGTCATTTCGAAACCGCAACACAAATCGTTTTAATTATAATCAAAAAGCAATAGCGGTGAGAAATCTCAATAAGCAAGAATCACTTCCATATGAGATCTCTCCATGCGTAAGTTTTTACTACCGCAACATCTTACTTAGTCGAGATGACAGTCTGGATCTCAGGAGATTTTCCTCCTTGCACCTCTGCTAAAACTTCGACACAAGTGGACGCCGACCAAAATGACAATTTCTTTTTTTAGCATTTGTTCATAGCATACTCATTATTTCTATTTTTATACCTAATTAAAAATACTTAGGAAAAAGATTTAGAAAATGATATTCAGCAAAAAGAAATCCGGCAATAATTACAAATTCAATAGTTTAAAAGTATATGCATGGGATCGCTCGGTAGGCGGTAAAAGGAAATACAGGAAACTCTTTGAAAGGTCTGAACTCAACTACCTGAGTGCCGAACTATCAATTTACAACAAACTTTTTGATGAAAAAGATTGGGAACTTGAAATACTCTTAGTTGCCAATAAACTGGATAGCAAGAATAAGCCCACGAAAATTTGTGAAAAATCAGATACTGTTACTGTAAGCAAAGAAGATAATATTTTCAAATATACTTATGGCTGGGGGAATGATGAAAGAGGGAAGTTTTGGGAAAAAGGAACCTATGAGTGGGAATTATTCTTAGGAGGTGAATATATTTCCAGTGTTAAATTTTATGTTGAAGAGGAAGGGGAATTTAAAGCAGATGGAATTAAATATTTAAATGTACTTGCGCTAAACACCTACGAAGCACCCCAGGGAGATCTCTACATGGAGGACAGAGTTTTCATGAAATCATTTAATGTTGAAACCACACGTTACATAATGGGTGAACTCAGGATTATTAATCTTGTTCCCCATGAGTGGCACTGCGAACTTTTCTTTAGTATTTACGACGATACCGGAATGCACATTGGAACCAGTGACTCACTTAACGTTATCACACCTGATGCAGGAACTGGTGAAACTTTTACTATTACTGCAGGATGGGGAGGAGCGGATACTGGAACATGGATAAAAGACAATTACACCATGGAGGTGGTTTTTATGGATACAGTAATTGCTGTAATTCCATTCTCTATTGGCGAAAAGGATGTTGAACGCATTAGTGAATATGAAGCATTATTAAATGAAGATGTTGAAAGTATTTTTAACGATACTATAGAAATTAAAAAATCAAATAGCGAACAAACTACAGATACTGAAGAAACTACGGAAACAGAAAAAACAACAGAAACAGAAAAAACTGATGATGAGGTGGAGGTCTTTATTGACGACAGGCCAATTGAAGAAATACTTGCCGAACTCGATGGTTTAATAGGACTTGACAATATTAAAACAAAGGTTAGAGAATATATCGACTACGTTAGTTTCCTACAGTTCCGGGAAGAATCGGGCATAAAAGAGGAAGAAGATGTAAATCTGCATTCTGTGTTTACTGGTAATCCAGGAACAGGAAAAACAACTGTTGTGAAACTATTAGGCAAGATTTATCAATCCATGGGTTTATTATCGAAAGGCCACGTACACACAGTTGAGGCCAACGACCTTATTGCCGGTTATATTCGGCAAACAGGAAAAGACACTAAGAAAGCAATTGAAAAAGCCAGAGGCGGGATCTTGTTTATCGACGAAGCCTATATGCTTTTTAAGGATGGAGCAAGCAGCGATTTTGGACCAGAGGCCATTGCGGCATTGATTACAGAAATGAGCGATGGCAAAGGCGACATTGCAATTATGGTAGCCGGTTATCCAAAAGAAATGGAATCTTTTCTTAAATCTAACCCAGGACTAAAATCGCGCTTTAGGAATTACTTTCATTTTAATGATTATACCCCCGATGAACTTTTACAGATTTCTCAATTTGGAGCCAAGAAAAAAGGAGTAAAACTATCAAAAGGTGCTTCTACTCAACTAAAGAAAATTTTAACTGAGGCTTTTAGAAAAAGAGACAAGACTTTTGGAAATGCCCGATTTGCCCATGCATTAATTGATGAGGCTAAAATAAATCTGGGTGTTAGAGTAATGAAAGATCCTGATTTGGAGGAATTAACAAAAGCACAACTTTCAACTTTAAAAGATGTTGACATAGAAGACATTAACAATCCGAGCAAGGAGAAACAACTCAATCTGGGTATTGATGAAAGCCTTCTGAAGGAAGCATTGAGAGAACTAAATGAATTAACAGGTCTTAGCACAATAAAACAAGAAGTTGAGGAATTGATTAAACTTAGCCGCTACTACAAAGAAAACAATCGGGATATCCTCAAAGCATTTTCAATGCACAGTGTTTTTACAGGTAATCCCGGAACAGGAAAAACTACTGTTGCCCGAATAATTGCTAAGGTTTATAAGGCTTTGGGATTACTCGAACGCGGTCATTTAATTGATGCCGATGGTGGCGATCTGGTAGCTGGTTATGTGGGGCAAACTTCGGGTAAAACCAAAGAGTTGATAACACAAGCCATGGGTGGCATTTTATTTATCGACGAAGCTTATGCCATTACCGAAGGTCACAATGATGGATTTGGAAAAAAAGCAATTGCCGCTTTGATAAAAGAAATGGAAGACCACCGCAGTGAGTTTGGAGTAATTGTGGCTGGCTACACAAAAAATATGGCTGATTTCCTTGAATCAAACCCAGGCATCAAATCACGTTTCGACCAAAATTTTCATTTTAACGATTTCAACGAAACAGAACTTTGGGAGATAGCCTTAAATATGTACGGGAATAAAGGACTATCACCTGATACTGAAGCAAAAACACATCTTAAATCATACATTGCTTTTCTCTATGAAAACCGCGACCGCTTTTTTGGTAATGCCCGTTCAATACGTAAGATAGTTGAGAAATCGAGCCGTAATCAGGAGTTGAGGATGGCCGACCTGAACAAAAAGCAGAGAACAGAGAAAATGATGACAAGCCTGAGTATTGAGGATGTAAAAGAATTTGTTCCAAATGAAGAAAAAACATTAAAACGCCGACCATTAGGGTTTAAGTTTTGAGTTTTTATTTCATGTATCTTTGCTAAAACAACAACAAAACCATGAATGAAGATATTAGGTGGAAACAGAGGTTTTCAAATTTCCAGAAAGCATTAGCAACTTTGGGAAAAGCGGTAACACTTTCACAGGAAAGAGAATTGTCTGATCTGGAAGAGCAGGGATTAATTCAATCATTTGAATTTACGCACGAACTAGCATGGAATGTAATGAAGGATTATTTTCAGTATCAGGGAAACACAGAAATTACAGGATCGAGAGATGCTATTCGTGAGGCTTTTAACAAAGGTTTGATCAACAATGGAGACGATTGGATGGACACCATACAAAGTAGAAATAAGGCCTCTCACACATATAATGAAGCAACAGCGGAGGAGATTGCAGATAAAGTTAAAAATAAATACCTCAGCCTGTTTTTAGATTTGGAAGAAAAAATGAAACATATTTCACAAAATAAATAACAATTGAAATTCGGACTTGAACAAAATACACTCGATGCAATTACTGCCTGTTTAGCCTCAAACAATAAAATTGAAGAAGTTATTATTTATGGCTCACGTGCCAAGGGTAATTTTAAGATTGGCTCAGATATCGACCTGACAATCAAGGGACAAGATTTAGATTTAACAGACTTGAACAAACTTGAAAACCAAATCGATGATTTGCTACTTCCTTATAAATTCGATATTTCAATTTTCACACAAATCACCAACGAGGGCTTAATTGACCACATAAAAAGAGTAGGACTAAGATTTTTTTACCGTATTGAAGAATCTGATAATTAAGACTTTAAAACCAAACTTATTGTAGTAATACTTTCAACGTTTTAGTTTTGTTTCCTATATCTAATTTCACAAAGTAAGTACCTTGAGGTAGTTGTATTCCATCCCTACCTTTACCATTCCAGTTTACATTTTGTTTACCAGCAGACAATTGCTCGTTTATCAAACTAAGCACTTTACTGCCTTTAATGTCATAAATATCTAAAGCAACATTTCCTGTTTCAACTAAGTTGAAACTAATTGTTGTTTCATTTTTAAATGGATTTGGATAATTTTTTAATTGAATTTCTGAACCTCCATTATTTGCTGTATTATCTTCTATTCCAACTATATTAGTAAGGTCAAGTTTATACATTGAACGTGCGTGAGTTCCCAATGCAAGATAATGTTCTGTAGCATGTATCTTCAAATCATAAATTGAAACCATCGGAAGACCTTCGTCAAGATATTGCCAATTTTGCCCAAGGTTAGTGCTGTAATACGCACCTAAATCTGTACCAACAAATAAATAATTATTATCTGTTGGGTCAATTGCAAAACCATTAATAGGCGCATCTGGCAAATTACTGCTAATGTCTTCCCAATTATCTCCTGCATCAGTTGTTCTAAAAACATGAGGTTCGGGGTCGGCCCATTTTAAACCTGAAAATGTAACGTAGGCAGTATTTTCATCAAATGGATCAGGAATTATTCTGGTTACAGTTCGTTCTGGCAAATCGTCAGAAACATCGTCCCAACTTGAACCATTATCAGTACTTACCCAAACATACGAATCGGAAGTTCCTGCCCAAATAACTTCTGAGTTTGCAGGTGAGACACCAATTGTTGTTAATGTTCCCCAACGTGATCCATTTAATCCATCAGTAAGATCATCACTTATTGCTGTCCATGAATTGGTTCCATTAGTAGTGCGATAAAGATGATTAGTACCATAATAAAGTATGTTAGAATTATTAGGATCCATTACAACAGGGGTTGACCAATTCTTAGGCTCATCCTCGCTAATACCATTTGTAGCATACCAGAAATCGTTACCACCATTGGTTGATTTACCAAGATTACCATTTTGTGATTCTGCATAAATTATATCAGGATTTGTAAAGTCAACAATGGTATAAAAACCATCACCTCCAAATATTCTGTCCCAATCGTCAAGTTCGCCGGTCAAAGTTCGAAGAGTACCATTATCCTGTGTCCCACCGTATAATCGCTGCGGATTATTACGATCCAAACCTATTTCATAAAACTGTGTAATTGGAAGATTGGCAACTTTCATAAAATAAAACCCACCATCATACGAAATATTCATTCCGCCATCATTTCCACTAATAATGTAATCGGGATTATTTGGATTTATTGCAAGAGCATGCTGATCGACATGGAAATCTGCCGGACCTCCACCATAACCATAAATTATTGGCCAGTTTACACCGCCATCAGCAGAGCGCATATAGGCTACGTCCAGCGCAAAAACTATATAAGGATTAGTTGGATGTACCCTTACCTGACCGAAATACCAACTAAAACTGGCAGTACCATTTGAAATTTCATTGTCAGGGTCGGCATCTGTCCATGTAACTCCAAAATCCTCAGACTTATAAAAACCTGAATAATAAGAGCCATTAGTGTATAAAGCGTAAATAATATCGGGTTGCGAACTACAAAGAGCAATTCCTATCCTACCCACATCTTCATTTTGCGGATCAGGCAAACCTGTTGATGCTTCAATAAACTGCCAACTATCGCCACCATCAAGACTTTTATAAAGACCACTGCTTGGCCCTTGTAAATGACTACCATTAGGACGGCGTACCCTTTCCCACATGGCTGCAATTAGGCGTGAAGGATTTAGCGGGTCGATAATAATATCAATTGCACCCGTAGAATCTGAAATAAATAAAACGTTTTCCCATGTTTCTCCACCATCTTCACTACGGTATACTCCCCTTTCTGGATTTGTTGTAAAATATGAACCCACTGCTGCTACAAAAACTCTATCGCTATTTGAAGGATCTACTACAATCCTACCAACTGAAACAGTGTTCTCCAAACCCTTCAGTTGCCATGTATTTCCTGCGTCTGTCGACTTATAAACACCTCCTCCGGGGAAATTATTATGTCCACCATTAGGTTCCCCTGTTCCCACATAAATTATATCGGAATTATTTGGATCGACAGCAATATCACCCACATTTAAATTTGCCTGATCATCGAAAATAGGAAACCAATTAAATCCCATATCCGTTGACTTAAAAACTCCACCTGTGGCAGCCCCAGCATAAACAATATTAGGATTGTTAGGGTTAAATTCAATGTCGGAAATACGACCACCAACATTAGTTGGTCCTGCAGGTTCAATTTGCTGAATCCCCCTGTTAGGAGCCTCAGACTTCATTTCTATTGCTTTCTCAATCTCTTTACGATAATATTCAGCATCAGCTTTATAATAAGGAAATGTACGTCTCTCCCATGCCCAATCCGATGGTCTTTGGTCGGGACCTGCCTCAACTAATGATTTCTCATTTTCTAAGTCTGCAACATTATTATTGTCACTATTCGGTAAATTAAAGATTAGTGCTGCTGAAATAAAAACAAGTACAAATACTAAAGCCAAAGGCAATATAATACTTACTGATGTAATTTTTCTTTTTTTCATTATTCAAATGGTTATTGTAATTTCAATTATATTGACAATAATATTTTTTTTCGGTTGCTTTACTTTGTAAACTGCTGCAAATATAGTTTGAATTGCTACACTTACGGCATAGCCTACTAATCAAGATTATCGAGCAAATCAGCATCAACTTTAGCCTTTTCGTCTTCGCCTAAGGCTTCGTAAATATCCTTTCTTGTGTATAGGGCAAGTCTGAAGTTGGCATCCATTCCGAGAACTTTATTGCAGTCGATAAGTGCCTTCTTTAACTTACCAAGTTTTACTAACGCATCGGCTCTTCCCGTAAGAAACATTTTATTTTCAGGTTCAAGTTTTACTGCAGTATCCATATCTATCAATGCTTTGCGCGGACTTGCATGCTTTAATAACAAATCACCTCGACAATGATAAAAAAATGCATTTTCGTTGTCAATATCAATTGCTTTGTTGAAATCATCAAGTGCTTCTTGTGGCATCCCTTTATAAACATAGGAATTCCCCCTCTCACAGTATGTCCACTCATCGTTAGGAAACAGGCTGAGGTAAGCTGCATGACGTTCTATTTCTTCTTCAAAAGTTTCGCTAGTTGCTATTTTCCTGATTTTATTCTCCTTCATAAAATCGATGCAAGAAGTAGTATGCAACACTTTCTCTACGGGAGGAAAACCTTCGTATTCCAAAAGCCACCCAATAAATTCATAGAAATTATCCGATATTTTACCACAAACATTTTCACCGGCCCAAAATACAGGCGACTCTTTTTCAAGACCTTTGGACGAGAACAAGAAAAGAAACCCATTACTCTCCCAGCCCGGCATTCGGCAAATTGGAATTATGGGATAGTTCCCACTAAAATCAATCCCCATGAGGAAGTTATCTAAACGTAGATCACGAAATTTCTCAATCATCTCATCGAGTTCGTAGAAGTAAAAACTGCTCCACTTCTGTCCATCGGGTTCCCATTCAGTCATGTCGATATAAAAGGATTGTGAATGTTCCAAAAGCATGCCACCATTAAAGCGTTCCATAAATTGCCTATACGATTCAGGTAAAACAAATCCATAGGCTTTTTCGTAGGTCTCCAACAAACCCTCTTCCAATCGGGCATTGAAATTATACTTTTCAGTTCCTTGCCAGACTTTTTTTTCTAGTATTTTTAAATTTGGGAAAGTATCAAACATTTTAAAAAAGGTTCTCTTGCAAAAGTAAAATTTATTGCATTTGGACAAAGTATAAACCTTAAAAAACTCCTAACAAATAGGTTTAATTCAAATATCAAAAGGCACACATTTATTCCTGTTCAACTAATAATTATTTAAAAAAATAAATATTTCTAAAAAATATATGTCTGTTAAATAAAAAACAGTATTTTTATAGATGTTATCTAAACTCCTTCAAACATGAAAGTTTATTCTTTTACCAAGGAAAATATCGGGTTGTTTTACCTATCCCCTTACGTAGAATTTATTATCAGTAAAGATAAAACAGTTTTTAGAAATGACCTTTTTAACAAAATAACAATTGCTCCACCAATAAAAGGTAATGCTGAATTAGTAATAGAAGAACTTAAAAAGGGGATAGAACCTGATTTGGCATTGCAATTTATTAAGCAAAATTTTGATGGAAATAATCCTCAGACGATATTAGATGGCCTATTACAAAACGGAATAATTGAATAATGTATGCATAATCCGACCACAGAAATATTAAAGCCTTATTCCATAAATAACGACAATAAGATAGAATTTGTTGGTGGACATGGATTTTCAAACCACAAAAGGCATTTAATCCTGAATAGGGAGTTTGGGAGTTCTATATTAATTGATCATGAGCATTATCAACAGTTAAAAAACAAAATTCCCACCGATGATTTACAATTTAAACTTATCCAGCGTGGGTTTATGAAAGTGCCGGGAAGCCATGAATGCCAATCGGAAGAATCGATATTGCCAAAGTTTTTTATTATTGACCTTACACAGGCTTGTAATTTCAGATGCACTTACTGCTTCAGACATCTTGAAAAAGAATCCAAAACTATAAGCACAAAGGTCTTAGATTCAATAATTGATTATATAGCAGATTATTGTGGCAAAACAAATCAACGGGAAATTCATATTCAACCTTGGGGTGGTGAACCACTTATTGCCTGGGACAAAATATGCAGAATACAAGACCGTCTTAAGGGAAAAGGGATTACCTCGATTATAACCATTGAAAGTAATGCCTCGCTAATAACTAAAAAATTAGCAAAGGAGGCTTATCAAAGAGATATCCGAATTGGTGTAAGTATTGATGGGCTTGAAGAGATTCATAACCTACAAAGAAGACTTGCAAATGGAAAACCTTCCTACGATAAAATGATACAAGGAATGATGAACCTTAGGGAAGGTGGATATGGAATAAGACATGGTATAATTTCGGTATTTACAAAAAACTCATTGCCTCATCTTGAAGAAATGCTTGAGTTTTTTGCTGTTGAGTTAAAGGTTGACAGATTTAAACTCAATATTGTTAAAGATAGTCCGGTAATGAAGGACAAGGGTTTATGCCTGAGCAATAGCGAGATAAAGGATTTCCAGTTACGCCTACTTAAAAAACTTATTGAACTAAATAAACGAGGCTATCCAATTATTGAACTAAATGTATTAGACAAACTGCAGAATATCCTTAATAGGAACAAAAGCAATATTTGTATTTCGAGGGGTTGCATGGGCGGAAAGAAAATGATTGCCTTTGATATGGATGGCCGTATTTTCCCATGCGACATTACCGACTACAAAGAGGAAGCCGTAGGGAGCATTTTCGATGGGAAAGAATTGATAACTCTACTTGAGAAAGCACATAAAGAAAAAGATTTCTTTTCGGAAAAAACATCTGAATTATGTACTGATTGCCCCTGGTGGTTTTTCTGTAAAGGAGGTTGTACCACAGCCATTAAATATAAAAAAGGAGTTGTTAAAGGTGTTGATGCGGCAGAGTGCGTTTCCAATCGCACACTTTATCCCGAACTCGTTAAGTTAATACTGAACGAACCAGAAATGGTAAAAGTACTTACTAAGAATAAACTTGAAATTGTATAAAAATGAGAACTGCTTATTTTTCGATGAGTTTCGACTGCAATGAGAAATGTGTTTTTTGCCCATGTTCTGAAGGGGCAAATACTATTCCTGATATTGGCCTTGATGAATTAAAACTATCGCTGGACAGAGTAGTTAAAGAAGCAGACGTGAATCATGTTTTACTTTCTGGCGGTGAGCCAACTATAAAAAAAGATTTTCCATTATTTCTTGAATATATAGCTCCAAAAAATCTTTCCATTGGAATACTGTCTAATGGAATCAAGTTTGCCAGCCAGCGTTACTTAAAAAAAATTACTGATATTGTAGATATTGAAAAACTGGAAATAACCACCGCCATTCATAGTCACTTACCACACAAACATGATCGCCTGACACAATTAAAAAATAGTTTCAATAAATCAGTACAAGGCCTGCATAACATTATCAATGCTGGCATTACAACTTCACTTAAATATAATATCACCAATTATACTT
The DNA here is from genome assembly GCA_029933565.1 of Bacteroidales bacterium. Lineage (GTDB taxonomy): Bacteria > Bacteroidota > Bacteroidia > Bacteroidales > F082 > BM524. The sequence goes on along the minus strand of JAOZNY010000054.1, from coordinate 4,554 downwards.
ACAAAGATTTACCCGATTATATTGACTGGGTCTATGATACTTTCCCTGACGATGTAACTTTCTTAATTTGTAATATTGATATAAATGGCGTTGCACTAAAGAACAAAGATCTGATAGCGGTTTCTTTTGAAGAATCGACACCATATCTTGAAGCAGCTCTTGATAAGGTAATTGAATACCGAAGAAATGGGCGCAAGCGGAATGTGAAAGTATTTACCACACCACTTTGCACCCTCGACCCTTATTATTGGGGGTTTGTAAATAACAGAACTAAAGAAGTTCTTGCTGCATTAAGAGTCCCCGCTGACAAACAAAAGTTTGATAAACTGTTTCTTGGAATTGAGAGTGACACCGGAACAATGTTTGGTCCATGCCAAGAGTGCGCACTTAAAGATCCTTGTCCGGGTACATGGAAAAAAACAGGAGAACTATTTGGTGATAAGATTTTTAAACCGTTTACAAATATAGAATAGGAGTGTCCGACATTGGCGTTTGCTAATGTCTTAATATATGTTTTACTTAAATCTAATGTTATGAAAAAAGTTAATGTTTTTTCAAAAAAACTCGGCTCGAACATGACGATCGTGTTAGATGGCAATGGTCCGAGTATTACCAATTTGTACGACAACAAAGAGGCTAATACAAATGACTGTTCACTATCTACCGAATTCTCAAACAGAGATTGGGAAGCATGGACTGATGCTGGGTGGAACAACTGGGGCGCTATTTGCAACTAGTTGCATTCTACAATAAGGAGCGTTTTTTTAATGCTCCTTATTGTTTTTTTCTTTGAAATTATCAAAACAATTGCATGTTAAGTTTATCTCGTTTCTGTCATCCATTCAAATTAAATGATAAAATAATATTGTTTCATGCGCTTAATTTTGAGCGGATGGTATTCAATTCATCTGAAATAAAACTTCCCGATAACGGATATAAACACTTAGAGTTAAGTTCAAGCCTTGATAATAAAGTAATTAACCAACTGATAGAAAAGCAGATCCTAATTGAATCGAGCAAGGAGGATGATGACTTGCTAAACTCATACCGATCTTATATTCAAAAACCATATATCTCCACAGCTTATTTTTTCATAACCAACGATTGTAATTTGGCTTGCAAGTATTGTTTTGAAAGACAATCGTTGCCCGACTTTTTTAAAAAAGAAACCATGAGCAAAGAAACATTTATCGATGGTTTGAATTTCTTTGTAGGGCTGGCTAAACGCGATAGCAAGAAGTTTCATGAAAAAAAGACTATTATCTTTTATGGAGGCGAGCCTTTTTTAAATAAAGAAATACTATTCTTCGCCATTAAATCTATTCGTGATTATGTTGATAAAAAGGAACTTCCTGTAAACACCCATATTATTGTAGTTACCAATGGAGTTTTACTCTCTCCTAAAATTATATCTTTTCTAAAAAAGAATGATGTAACTCTAACAATATCAATTGACGGAAATAAAGAAGCTACTTCAAACAGAGTGTACCCTAATGGAAAAGAGGCTTTTAAGCAGATTGTTGAAAAACACAAATTATGTAAAGATGCTGAGCTAAACATTAACATAGCATGTACACTTACCCCCGAAACCATTGAGAATTTTGATGAGTCGATGGAATTTTTTATTCATGATATGAAAATAAATAACATTGGTTTTAATGCATTGCTGGATAATGGAATCATTAATATTCCTGAAAATTATGATGCAGATGCAGCTAAATTTATTGTTGATGCTTATAAAACACTTTCCAAACACAAAATAAGCGAAAGCAGAATGAACCGTAGAATTCAAGTATTCAAACGTAAAAAACCATGTATTTTCGACTGTAATGCACAAGGAGGGCGACAAATTGCTATTGCACCTAAAGGGGAAGTAGGCATCTGCCACGAACATATTGCCGACAGAAAACACTTCGTTACTACAATTTACAAAAACTTTATTCCTGAAGAAAACCCTGTTTACCTTGAGTGGATGAAGCGCTCTCCATTATATATCGAAAAATGCTACGATTGTCCGGCTATTGGATTATGTGGAGGCGGATGTGTAATCAATACCGAAAATAAAACGCAATCAATTTGGGAGCCCGATGAACGATTCTGCTTGCAAACACTGGAGATATTGAAATATCTGATTAGTGCCAATTAAGATTAATGGTCAAAAAAAAAACCAGCAATCGGTATCTATTTTTTTGATACTGATTGCTTATGATTTTTTTCGATGTTATTTTCAATTCTTTTTTAAGGGGATATTGCGAAATTCAATTTGAAAACCATTTCGATATTTAGATAAAATTTGAAGCATGTTAATTTTGGTAGCAGAGCGGGAAATTTCATCAAAATATATTTCCAATACTTCTGAGGAGCCCGGGAATATTTTTTTCTTAACACAGTCGTACTGACTTGTTCCATAAATTTTATTCATTTTGCTGCCAATCTTAATTCTTCTAAAAACACTCTCATCGCCGGCGTCGGTATAAATCATAGTTTTGTATTGCCAGCCAAGTGTAACTTCAAACTCTTTGTCTTCTTCAGTTGTATTTGTAACTCTTAGTTTGCAGATTGCTGTTTTATCCTCAAGGCGTGCTCCGAGCAATTCAAAAATATAGCCTTCCTTTTTTACTGTATGGCTAGCAGAAGCCTTAACATTTGTGCCTGATGCTGCAACTGTTGTTGTTGCAGTACTTGCCACAATTTGCGAAAGCAGTACTTTTACTTTGTCGTTTTTGGGGATTTCTACCGATGCTACCGAAAACAACTTACCCAATTCAGCCGAAATAAGGCGGGCATTTACTTTTACACTTGACCCCAAATCGCCAATTGTACCCGTGGCAATGGCATCAACACCCAGAACCCTTCCCAACTCTACTGCTGAATTCTCATCAACTATTCCGCTTAGCGAAATCTTTTGCTCCTGAATTATTTTGTCGAGCAATTGCCTTTCGATAACTTCAAACTTTCCGGTGCGGTACAAACGGGTAGTAAGTTCCTCTGAGATATATTTTCCCAAATTGCTCACATTGCCCTGCATGTCCACAAATTCCATAATGGCAATCTTATTCTTTTGGTTTTGGTCCAGACTACTAATTATTTGATCGGTAAGCTTATCCAACTGAGTTGACAAACTAATAATAGTTACTTCACTTAAAGTTTTAATCCAATCTGTAAGAACTTGTTTATCAGTCATTGTAAGCCTTTTGTCGGGATGCTTTTTATTAAACTTCTTTGTGGGCATTTCGCCTGCAATAACCACATCGGCCACCTTGTCCCATTCAGCAATTGCCTGTTGCTTTTTTAAAAAATTCAATTTATCGAAATCGAATTTCTTTTTTGCCTTTTTATTTGAGGATGCAGAGTTGTGGCAGTCGTAACATGATTTATTAATAATCTGCTGAACATTGTTGGGGATTTCTATTGCCGCCGGAACGTTTATGGCAAAAACGCTTAAAGAATTTATAAATACTAATCCTGTTAACAGGAAGGTAAGCAACTTAAGTTTTTTTTTCATTTCAATTTTTTTTTGAGGCCACTAATCCACTAATAAATATTCGTGCATTAGTGGCTATTTCTTTATCGCATTATGCCTACAATGTCAGCAAGCCTGCAAAGTAATTGTATCTTATTCTTTTTTTAATGGGATGTTGCGGAATTGTACTTTAATTTCAGCACCATCCCACCCCTCCTGACCAATTAATTGCAATAAAGTGATTTTTGATGCATTTTTTGGCCTAATCCCTTCATTCTCAAAATAAAGTTCTATGTTTATTGACGTTCCTGCAATTATTGTTTTGATGCACTCATTAGTCCATTTATCACACAATTTATTTGCATATTTAATCCCACTACTCGCCTTTAAATAATACTCGTTTCCTAAATCATCGTAAATAATGGAATTCTCACGTGTATAACCAAAAAGCCTAAATTCAGCATCAATTTCTCCAGGATTGCTTAGTTTAATTTTACATATAATTATTCCATTATTTGTTTGTATTCCCAATAGTTCGTATTTAAAACTTCCGCTTGTCACAACAGGATTTTTCACAGCAGCAGGTTTTGCAGTTTTTGCTGCTGCACCGGAGCCTGATGTTGCTGCGCCTGCAATAGCAGTTGTTGCTATGCTTTGCGAAAGCAGTACTTTTACTTTATCGTTTTTGGGGATTTCTACCGATGCCACCGAAAACAACTTGCCCGACTCGGCCGAAATAAGGCGGGCATTTACTTTTACGCTTGTGCCCAAATCGGTAATCGTTCCTGAGGCAATGGCATCTACACCGAGCACTCTTCCCAGTTCCACTGCCGAACTCTCGTCTATCATTCCGCTCATCGAAATTTTTTGTTCCTCAATTATTTTGTCAAGCAGTTTCCTTTCAATAACTTCAAACTTTCCTGTCAAGTATAAACGGGTGGTTAGTTCCTCTGACATATATCTTCCCAGTTTGGTAATTTCCCCGTTCATGTTTACAAAATCCATTACCGCTATTTTCGATTTGTCGTTTTGGGCAAGACTGGCGACAATCTGGTTTATCAAATTCTCCAACTGGCTGTCGAGGGTTACTG